>JAJXVI010000148.1 GCA_021782195.1 bacterium
CGACCGGTTCCGCCCGACTGTTCGAAGGGAATGGCCCGCACGGTGCCCTTCGTTTCCTCCTTGATGCGCGCCTCTAGATCCCGATCCGGGACGAACCAGCACCGCACAAAGCCGCCACGGCCCGCCAGGCGGGTCTTGAGTTCATCGTAGGTCGATGCGTCGTGAGTGGCCGCCACCTGACGGGCCTCGGCCCGCTCCAGCAGCAATGTCTGGACGCGATCGATGTGGCCACGCAACCACTCGGATGAAGCATCGGCCACGGGAGTCGGTGTCTTCGTGCCTTCTACGCGCGACTTGAGCACGAACGAGGCATTCTCGACATCGCGCGGCCCCACTTCCATGCGGAACGGAACCCCTCGCTGCTCCCAGTAGAAATGCTTCTCGCCAGGGCGGTCCTCACGCAGATCGAGCACGATCCGCTGACGCGCGTGGGCGTCGACAAAGACACTCATGAATTCGCGACCGGCGTCGCGTGCCGATGCGGCCGCCACGCGTTCCTCACCACACAGGCGCGAGAGGATGGTCATGCACTGCGAGACCACGCGTTCGCGCTCAGCCTCGGTCTTGTAGATTGGAATGAGCACCCCGAGCGTCGGCGCCATGCGCGGAGGAAGCACGAGCCCCTCGTCATCGGAGTGCGTCATGACCAGCGCCCCGATCAGGCGGGTCGAGACGCCCCACGAAGTGGTCCAGGCGTGGTGAAGGGTCTGGTCGCGCCCCTGGAACTGCACGCCAAATGCTTTCGCGAAATTCTGACCCAGGTTGTGCGAGGTTCCGGCCTGGAGGGCCTTGTTGTCCTGCATGAGCGCCTCGATGCAGTAGGTGGCCTGAGCCCCGGGAAATTTCTCACTGTCGGTTTTGCGCCCCTTGATGACCGGAATCGCCAGGAAGTCACGCGCAAACGAAGCGTACACGTCGAGCATCTGCAGGGTTTCGTTCTGTGCTTCCTCAGCAGTCTCGTGCGCGGTGTGCCCCTCCTGCCAGAGAAACTCGGCAGTACGCAGAAACAGGCGGGTGCGCATCTCCCAGCGCATCACGTTGGCCCACTGGTTGAGCAGTACGGGAAGGTCACGGTACGACTTGACCCAGTTGGCCATGGTGTGACCGATGATGGTCTCTGAGGTGGGGCGGATGACCAGCGGTTCCTCGAGTTCGCCGCGGGGTTCGAGCCCCTTCTCCCCCTTTTGCAGGCCGCTGTGGGTGACCACCGCGCACTCCATGGCGAACCCTTCCACGTGCTCGGCCTCTCGTGCCAGGAAGCTCACCGGAATAAGGAGCGGAAAGTACGCGTTAACGTGCCCGGTCTCCTTGAACCGCAGGTCGAGGTCGGCCTGGATGGCCTCCCACAGCGCGTAACCGTTGGGGCGGATGACCATGCAGCCTTTGACCGGTGAGTAGTCGGCCAGTTCAGCGGCCTTGATGACGTCGATATACCACTGGGGATAGTCCTTGCTCCTTGGAGCGATGTTACGGGCCATCGGGATCCTCTTTTGGCTTGAGTTTGGGACGAAATGCATTCGGTACGAAAGCGCCCCCAGGCAGGTGTGCTCACTGGCCTGGAGGTCGCTCATTCGCTGAAAAGGTCGCTCGATCCTTGGCGAACCATCGCTCCAACGATCACAGCAATCGCTCCAACAACCGCTCCTCCGGAAAGTCGCCCTCACCGGTCGAGCAGTTCACCCCATGCCGACTGCGTAAACAGTCGATCGGCGCGCTCGGCGTCCTCCGTCTCGATCGAGGTGAGGCGACCATCTTCCGGCAATGCCTCCGCCTTCTCTTCCGAACTGGCCTGCGAAGAGACCTCTCCCCGAGCAGCGACGATGCATTCAAGCGTCTCTGCCTCGTCGGCCATGGGAGGTAGCTGCAGTGTATCGCAGGAGACTTCGTCAGTGTACACGGTCTTTCTCCCTTCAATGCAAGCATATCTGTGAACACGAAACCCTGGTCAAACAGCCACACCCCAATGCGAAGGATACTGCAGGTGCGCACGTGAATTGTCGGTGTACCTTCTACCTGCTCCGACAGCGTCGGGCTCAAGACGTGCAGCAAGGTGGTTGTCTCGGTCGATGTTACCTGCAAGGTCCGGTCGGCGCCATCGGCCGACTTCCGAAGGTGCACGTGTGTGACGTCGCACACCGTGTGCGCGAGGTCGCCACCCTCCGAATGGCGACCCAGCAAGAAGGTGATGTTCCCGTGGTCGCCTCGAAGGTCGGCAAGTACGCCCTGCAGTGACACAGCCTGCGCCTGCAAGGCGGCGCCCGTCTCCGCCTGAAGAATCTCGAGACTCACGCGCCAACCGGTGTGGATATTGCTGAACTCGTCAAAGAAGCGATGCCATTGTTCCTGTGGGATCTCCCGTGTCGTGTCCATGGCGCCCTCCTGTGGCAGTGCTCCATCTTCACTGTACCGTCGTCCGCCAGGAGCCAAGCCTCGGTCTCGAACCTGATCTTTGACTCCCGCGTCCGCACGGTGGGGACAGAAACGGAAGGGAAATCACCCCGGGTCGAACGACGGGGGCTCCCAGATCGAACGACGGGGTCAGCGTGATTTCGCGGGGGGACGGGAGACAATCTGCGCATCCCGGTACGGTCGATCGAGCGTATCGAGCACCTCGCCGGTCAGGATGTCGACCGTGACGGCCCGCTCAACCCCTTTCGACTCGCCACAGATCAGAACGTGGCGGTGGTTCGGAGCCACCTGGGAGTGACGCATCGTAAACTCCGGAATCGTCGCCAGGAAGCGGTCCTCCCCGGTGAACCAGCGCCGCGACACGCGGACAGCAGTTCCTTCCTGGGAAACGTCAAGTGACTCGCTGCGATTAAGCATCGCGCTCAGGGTATACGGAGGCATGTACTGACCCAGCGTGTGCCACGTGTTTCCCAGCCGCTCGTAGTAGTGATGCACCCCCATCTCGACGACAAGACCGGACGCGGTCCAGTAGAGATGGCGCGGTTGTTCGGAAGTTGGAAGCGCCACGCCAGATGAGAAAAGATCGGACGCGTGCACGGGTCCGGACAGGGTCCCCTCCCGAAGCACCCAGACCAGGCCGATCATGGGGCGGACAAGCGCTGCCCAGTGCTTTCCATCCGGGCTCGCCACCGCATCCTGGAAGGAAAACGCGCCGGCCAGGGTCACCGGGTGATCCACAGCGTGTGGAGGAAGGTACAGCAGGTCGAAGCCGGACCGTGAGGTGCGACGCGTTGCAAGAATGCCACCGGACGTCTGGGGATAGAAGTCGGTCACCCCGCGCATCAGCACGCACGGGTTCGTGCCTGCCAGCGAAACCGAGACGAGATTTCCATTCAAGTTCGGATCGTGCTCCACCGGCACGACATACGCCACGGAATCCTGCCGGCTTGCCAGTGACCCTCCGTAAGCGAACTTGCCGGCGGCTGTCGCGTAGAGATACGTATCACGTCGCGCCTTGAGCAGGACCAGAAAGCCCGGTGTCTCACACTCAACGTAGAGAGATCCTGGTCGGGGCAATCCCAGCGATGCGTCCGCAAATACCCGCGGAGTCACTCGATCCACCAGGATTTCCGTTTCGGACACGTTCAGACGACGCGCAAGATCGGCACGACAGACCTTCACTGCGTCTGCGCGAGAACCCGCCGGCACGGCCAACGCTGCCAGCGTCAGGCAGTTCAGCATCAGAAACGTCAGGACGAATGAAGTCAGTGCGGAACGCATGCGATACCTCCAGAAGCTCCGGGGATGTCGCGGGTACAGACAGCGTGGCGTCAGACCCGCAGTCATCGACACATTTTCATTCTCGTCCGCCGCGTGCGGGCCGAGAATCGGGTATACACCCCATTCAATGGTCAGCCTGCGGAGCTCGACTTCGCGCCCCCATCGCATTCCTGTTGGCGTCAGGCTTCGTCCCCCTCGTACGGCGTCTGGAAGGTGAAGCGACACCGACCGACGCCTCGTAGCCTGCAACCACGTCAAGCATCTGGCGTGTCACGAGTTCCCTTCGCTCGACGTGAATCGCGCGGGTCAGGACGTCCAACCGTTTCTCCACGTTGTCCTCCGCGCGCTGCATCGCACGCAAACGGGACTCGTTCTCCGCTGCCAGCGAAAGCGCCAGGACCCGATACAGCGAGCAGAACACGTGCTGGCGGAGGAGGCGCGCCAGCAACTCCTCCCACGGCATCTTCCACGCGGGAAGTGAGCGCGAGGGCCAGGGCTGCGCGCCCAGACGTTGCAACCACGCGGACGCGGGCGGGAGGAGTCGGGTCGTACGTGGCACGGGCGGTACCGAAGTCACCTCTCCACCCGCGGCGTCACGCCGGGGAATGAAACGCTCGTGCGCAACCACCACCACGCGCTCCACCGCCCTCCTGGTCCGCCACTCGTCGAGCACGGTAAGTACCTCCTCTACGACAGGTCCGATACCGTCCGCCGAAACCGGCATGTCGAGCACCCGTTGTGGCCGGCATCCCGCCCGCTCGAGAGCCCCCTCTGTACGACCGCCCAGGGCCAGCACGAGCGGCACACGCAAGGGCAGTCCGCGTTCCTGCAATGACACCACCGCGTGACGGACAACGTCCTGATTGAAGCGGCCACACAACCCCTGGTCCGAACCGACCACGATGAGGGCCAGTCGACCGCCGCTCGCGATCATCTCCTGCGCTGGAAGGACAGCCCGTCCTGTAAGATCGACGTGACGACCACGAAAGAGCGCAATCAGACCTCGCTCGACCGTCCCCTCATAGGCGTCTAGCACTTCCACGGCCTGCTCGTACTGACGCATGCCAACCGCCGCGAGCACCTTCATGGTGTGCACAATCGCTCCGATCTCGCGCGCCAACACGAGGTCGCCCTTCAGATGCTCAAGCGAGGTCACGACACGTCCTGCTCTCCGAGGGCGGCACGGGCCGAGGCCAGCAGGTCGGCACGCATCACGTCGTCGAGAGGCGCGCCCGCCTCGATGCGGTGACAGAGTTTCTCACAGCGTGCCCTGAGAACGGCTCGTATCCGGCGCTCCCCGTCTGCCACCCGCTCGAGCGGAAGCTCATCGAACAGACCGGTCGTCGCGGCAAGAAGTACAGCAATCTGCGAACTGACGTCAAGCAGTTCTCGGTCGTCCTGACGGAGCACTTCACGCACACGCCGACCGTGCTCGAGCGCCTTTCGCGTCTGAGGCGACAGGCGCGTGTCGAAGCGTGAAAACGCCTCCAGTTCCTGGTACTGCGCGTAGACGAGGCGCAGGTCTCCGGTGACCGCGCGATAAGCCGGTAACTGTGCATCGCCTCCGACCCGCGAAACCGACCGCGTGACGTCTACTGCGGGCAGCAGACCGCGCTGGAACAATGTCGAGGAAAGCACGATCTGGCCGTCGGTGATGGAGATCAGATTGGTCGGGAGATAGGCCGTGATGTCCTCGGCTTCCGTGACCACGATGGGAAGCGCACTCAACGACCCCCCTCCCTCCTCGCGGCTTAGATGCGTGGCACGTTCAAGCAAGCGCGAGTGGATGTAGAAAATGTCGCCTGGAAACGCATCGCGTCCGGGCGGACGGCGCAGCAGCAAGCACAGTTCGCGATACGCACGAGCGTGGCAGGTCAGGTCATCGTACACGACCAGCACGTCTCGCCCTTCTCGCATGAAGAACTCCCCGATCGAGGTTGCCGCGTACGGCGCTACAAACTGACAGCCGGCAGGGTCCTCGGAGCGAGCGACCACCACCACCGTGTAGGCAAGCGCGCCGGTGGCACGCAGTTCCTCGATGACCCCGGCAACGGCGGAGTCGCGCTGCCCGACCGCACAGTAGACGCACACCACGCCACTGTGCGCCTGATTGAGGATGGTCGAGAGCGCCAGCGCCGTCTTTCCCGTGGAGCGGTCACCGAGCAGCAGTTCGCGCTGACCTCTTCCGATGGGAACAAGCGCGTCGACAGCCTTGACGCCCGTGTGGAGCGGCACCGTCACCGGAGCGCGCGAAATGATGGGCGGCGCAGGCCCCTCCACCGGCCGTCTTCCCAGCGCCTCCAGCGAACGTCCCCCATCGAGCGGACGTCCCACGGCATCGACCACCCTGCCCAGCAACGCGTGCCCGACGGGCACGTCCAGAACCCGCCCGGTGCGCATCGCCGGGGTACCGGTCACAATGCTCGCCGCGTCGTCAAGCAGGACCAAACAGGTCTCCGACTCCTCAAGCGTAAACGCCAGTCCCAGACTGTCTCCAGACAGTTGCACGAGCTCCTCCGAAGCGACGCGCGGCAGACCCTCAACGCGCACAATCCCGTTCCCCACATAGCTCACGCGGCCACTCTCGCGCACTTCGAGCGGATGCGACGCACCCTCCAGGAGTCTTTCCAGAGGGGCAAACAACGCCTCTGCGCGCGAACTGCTCACGACACGCCATCCCTCCAAGAATCCCGGTCAGTCGACTCGCGCGAGGCCTGCCCGAGAGATCGAGACAGG
>JAJXVI010000149.1 GCA_021782195.1 bacterium
CTCCTTCTTGGCATCGATGAATTCGTTTGTGCGATTGCCCGGATCCAGGCGCTGGTAGAACGCCCGGGCTGGCGGAACGGGGCGCGCCAGGGCCAGCAGTTCGAGAATCTGGGGGGTCTGGCGCCAGTTCGTTACCTGCGACTCCATGTAGGTCTCGAAAGCCCGCACACACGCCTCCAGGTCTGCAGGTTGATCGTGCGCGTCGAAGAGGTTCTCCCCTCTGTAACGCAGGCGCACCCGTCCGTAGCCAAGCGGTCGGGCCATGCCCAGCGTATGACGGGCTTTCTCATCGCGACCGAAATCCAGTGCCCAGAGCAGTGCACCCAGTTCCGCGGGGCGAAGGTTGTGCAGATCGACGTGCGCCGTGAATTTCGTGCCAGCAGGGAGGGGACGAAACGCGGTCCCGACTCGCGACGGATCTACCGTCCGTCCATCGCCTCCGGTGGGGAGCGGCGGATTCCATGTGTCGGTCAGCGTCCGATAACGTTTCCATCCGCGCGGGATTCCGTCACGGTCATTCCACGTGCGGTACGCCGCCCTGCTGGCGGGTTGCCCTCCGGGTGTCGATGCACTCTGCTCCACGTAGTTCGGGTAGTAGCTCGCCTTGGGGGCGCCCAGGATGGCAGAGACCTCCCTGCCTGGCCTCACGTCCGCTGTGGCGATGGCGTGCGAGATACCGACGCGGCCCTTGAGGGCCAGCGCGTTCCGGTCATCCCGCTTGCGCTCGTGACCGCTCCTGGTTCTCTCGCGCACCGTTCCGAAGAGACCTTCGGCGAAGTCGAACACCCGCACCGGCTTGCCCGGCTCCACAGACGGCGCATCGCGGTGGGTGGGAGAAAGGTTGTCGATGGCTGCCCCGATGCTGTACTGGTAGGGGAGTCGGAACATCATGGCCAGCCCGAACGCAGTGACCTCCCGACCCGCGTCATCCGTCAGGAAAAAGACGGGAACACGCTTTCCCAACTCCAGTTGCTTCTCCCAGAAGGCCCACTCGACGTTGGGCGTCTGGGAGCGCCCCAGGTTGTTCTGCTGGCCCCGGTCGCTGTGCCCGAACTCGAAGTTCTCGAACGTTCGCTGTGAGACGGCCATGGTGCGCGGCGATGCTGGCTTCACGAACACAAAATCGTGATGCTTTGCGTTGCCTGCGCCGAAGCGTCTTCCGGTATTATCGGGTCGCCACGCTGCAGGCTGGCCCGTAAACACCAGGACCCCAGGTGTGCCGCCGGCTGCTGGAACGGCCTTGCCGAACTCTGAAAGCAACACGCGATTGTTTGCCTTCTTGCCCCGGATGAACTCGACTGCCACCCTGACGCCCAGCGGCTTGCCTCTCCACTGGTTGTACTTGTCAACCGACGACTGCTTTCTTCCCGGGCTGAACCCCGGCACACCGGCGGTTCTCGCGACATCTTCCAGGGCTCGGTATTCAATCTTCGCGAAATCGCAGAGCTCGATCGTGGCGTCGTCCCACTCGCCGTCGCCGTTGCGTTTCGCGGAAAGCAATCCCGCGTTGACGAGCGGCATCGGCTCTTTCCTGCGCGTCTTCATATTCTCCACGATGTCGGCCATGTACTTGCCGTACAGGGTGGGGTTCTGAAGGTCGCGCACGGCATAGCGATGGTCGTTGACGCGGGCAAAGCGACCGAACGTTGCGATCTCGATGACATTGCGCAGCATTCCACGGAGGGCTGTGCCGGGCAGGGCATAGCGACCGTCCTCAAGCTGGAACGGCATCTCCTTTGCCTGTGTTCCGCGCGTAAAAATCGGGGTCTCCGCCTCGATCTCAAGCTCCAGCGTACCGCACAGACCGTCCTCGAACGGTACGTCCTGGAGCGGTGGCATCTGGCGAAGCTCGGGGTCTCTCGGCTGTATCCACGTCGGAAATACGACGGTTTTGCTCAGCGGCACGAAGCCGTAGGGTGCGGTGATCTCGTTCACGATCGGGCCTCCTTGAATCCACAGAAACGTGCCCCGACGGGGGTCCAGACCTCTACCGCGTCGGAGCCGTCGGCTTCCCAGCCGCGCGCGCAGCGAGTATAGTACTGGCGGTACAGAAGAGGGCTGCCCTCGTGCCCTCTCTCGCAACTCATGTACCTGCGCTCGACGAAGACGTGGGTGTCGCCCTTGCCTTCCACCTGGCGCCAGGCGAGCCACCCATCCCCGTCGCTGCGCAGGATGACGGTCTCGTTTCCGTTGACCACGTCGGCCTCCACGAGCAAACCTTCTCGGCGGCTCGCGTCAAAACGAACAACTTCGCCCGCCAGGGTCACAACACCCTGCCCCTCCGCCGGCAGCAGGTTCCAGGCTTCAGGCAGCGACGTCACGCGGGGCAGCGGTTCTGTCTCCAGTGTGCAAAGTTCGGCCTTCACGTCCCCCTTGGCCAGGGGGGGAAGTTCCTTCAGCAGGGAGAGAACGTCTGTCACTGGTCCTGTCCTCCGATCCATTGGCCGCGGTCGGTCCACACAACCTTGCCGCGAAAACGTCCTTGTCCGCGAGCTGTGCCCAGTGCCAGGCGTCCGTCGCAGAGGTCATTGACGGCACATTTGAAGGCGCGCCGCGCTTCGGGCGAGAGGGCTGAGTCTACCCTTACGGCGACGTCAAGCTCCAGTTTGCACTGACCCACGGTGAGTTCGTCGAACAGGAGATGATCCATCGGCCCCTGGGTGAATCGGTCGAGACTCACGTGCTGCTGCGGTACGTACCTGGCATTGGTGACGCGCGCGTCGGAGATGAATACGCGTCCGGGCTCGCCACCGCTGGCACTTCTGACCGAGCCGAACAGTTCGCGCTCGGCCTCAACTTCCCGGTCTGCCCCGGCCGCCAGTTCGCCATCGGGGCCCATGAACAGGCCCGCCTGGCGTCGCGCGTGAAACGCGGCGCGGTGTCGGAGGGCCCCTTTGACGCTGCTGCCCGGTACGAGGAAGACCGGTGTCTTCGCGTCGCTCAGGCGTCCGCGGTCGCCATCCCACACCACGTGCCGTTCGGTGAGCGGTAGACGGTCGTAGGGTTTGTCCGACGAACGCGGGGGCTCGTAGCCCGTTGTCATTCCTCCGCCGATCGCCCACGTTGTGACAGGCTTGAGCGAAAGCGTGCCGCTGACCCACCCTTCACCCGTCTCAACCTTGTTCGTCAGGTTCATCGGCTGAAGGATCTTTGATTGCACGGCCCGGTCAATGGCCACAGGCAGGTCCTTGAGCCGATCCACGTCACTCGGTTTCGTGCGGTCCGTGAGGTCGAACGAGGCATGGAGCACTCGCACCACATTGAACCGTCCGAAGCCGCGTCGTGACTTTCCTCCCAGTCGCACTTCCGGGCGTTGAAGCGCATTCACGAGGTCAGCAACCTTCGCGCTATTGTTTTCCGCCAGCGAGATCTCGAACGTGAATCGGGCGCCAGCCGGGACCACGAGCTCGTCAAACTTGCCGCGCTCGTCGACCGCTCCGTGCTTGCCGATGCGCACGTGGTCGCGCCCCGCCCCCGCCGCCAGGAACGCCAGGACCGGATCGTCGAGTGGAGCGCCGCGAAACGGCACGGGAAGATTCTTCTGATTGTGGACGTGGGCGAAGCTCACCCGGAGCTTCGACGCCTGACCGTCGCCACGCGACTGGAACCCGAACACTTCTCGGCAGCGTGCCGCGCCTTTCTCACCGTGAAAGTCTTCCATGGCGTGTCGCATTACGCCCGCGAGGCTTTCTCCCGGGATGCAGGGCAGGCCGTTCGCGTCGGTGACAAAGACCGCGTCGAAAAGATGGTCGCTTTCCGCGGCGCCCACGACGAACGCGGTCTCGAACTCGATGGTTACGTATGCGATTTCAAATCGGCTCCACGGGTGAGCAGACCTGTCGTTGCTCGTCATGACCCGACCTCCGTCTCAAGCTCTTCGCGCATGCACGCACTGGCCAGCATCTCAAGGAACATGGGCAACTGGTCGCCATTGAACGGTTCGCAGCACGTGATGAGCGGACCACGCGCGCTCTTCCACTCCCGCGAAAGCGCACGGCGGCCTGACAGGAGAAGCCCGCCTTCACGCGCGAGTTCCTTGTGCTGATGTCTGGTGCGGTCTCTCGTCTCGCGCCATTCTGGTTCTCGGAACAGCTCGTCGAGAAGGCTGGATCCGCTCTTCCGGAATTGAGCTTCGCGCGCAACCGTGCGCAACACGCCCCACTGTGAAGGCGGAACACGATGCCGTCGCAACTCCCTGGCCGCCTGGTTTGCCTTCTCGAAAAGTGTCACCATCATGATACGGTCGAGGGCACGTTTGCTGGCCCAACCGAACAGCTGGTCGCCGGCCAGGGCCTTCCTGGGATCGCCCAGGACTTCCCCGGCAGGGCTTTCAGCTTCATCGACGATCGGGATACGGTCAATCACGAGCCACGCGGGAGAGACCTCGACCTCGCCATATCCTTCTCCTCGGTGTTCACCCACTCCCTGGGCGAGCTCCTTTACGAGAGTCGCGACGTCTGCCTTGACCTGATGGGGGTGTCGGAAGGTGATCACCGAGCCCCGTTCGATGGCGTACCGGTCAGTTTCGGGTCGGTTGCGTTTCCCGTTGAAGTGCACGATGCGCGTCGTACGAATCGCGCTCGCAGCTTCGTCATAGACCCAGCCTTCTCCGAGTCGGAAAGCCTCCGCGTACGGAACGCAGGTGGGGGTTCCCGTTGACGGGTCGCGCAACAGGCAACGTGAGGCGCAGAGAAACGAAATCTGCCCCGCTGCCGGTGTGGCCGTCGCCAGGCCATCGATGCGCCCCTTATGCCGTCTGACACGCGCCAGACCCATCTCCTGGTTGCGTGACCGGCCGAGTCGTACAGCTTCGCGACAGAGCGCCGTCACCACACGCTCGACATCAGCGGTGGGCCCTGAAACTCTGGTGACAAAGCGCGCGCCGGCTTCAATGACCGGAATCCCGAACAGCAGGCCGTCGCGGGACCGTCCGCTCGGGTCGATCGCGGTGCGCATCGAGCGAGCTGTGTGAACCTCGACGCGACGGGCCTTGCCCTCGCTGGTGGCGATCATCCAACCTTCCCCGCACGGCTTGTGCTGGGTGCCTTCGGCCCGTCTTCGCGCCTCCGCCGAAGCAAAGTTGGAGGCTTCCCCGGTCGACCCGTGTTTGGGATACTGCCAGGAGCGCGGAACCGGCCACGCACGGTGTTCCCCGTCGAGGGGAACGGCGTCGCAGATGCGCACGGTTCCCTGGTGGAAGATGCGAAAAGCTTCCTCCTCGGTCAGGTCGCCGCGGTACATTCGCCCGGCAGCCGCGCCCCACAGCGTGCGCCCGGGAATGCACGTGAACGTGTCCGGCTCCCCCAGTGTGCGGTTCGACGTGCTCAATGACACGTCGGTCAGCAGCTCCACGTCGAGGTCAACATGCTTGTGCTCGCTCATTTTCCCTCCTCCAGCGACACGTCGACTCGTCCGAGGCCGCGACTGCGGCGACTGCCGAGCGCGCGCAGCAACGGCAGGCACTTGCGCAGGTCGTCGATCCACTGGCGGTCATCGGACGGCCCGCGCACCTCTGCGTACAGGGTCATGGGCACGGCCACCTCGGTGACCCGCAGCGAGTGCTCCAGCGCCACACCCCTTGAATCGATGGCGGTTGATGCCAGGAAGGTGAACAGGGCATTGAGGATCTCGTCGTTCTCTCGAGCCTCCTCCACCGAGGTTGAGGTCGTTGCGTTCATTCGCGCTCGTGCCCAGTCGCGCCACGCCTGCGGCAGGCGTGCCGACCCGAACCACAGGGTGCCTTCGTGAGAGGAGAATCGCCCCTGCTCGAGCCGCGACTCGTGCTCGTCTCCCTCGTCGTGCCCGGACGTGGCGGCGCTGTTGTAGGACAGGGCTTCCGACCGCCCCGCCGCGACCGCCACGGGCGACCCGAACCACTTCTGGATGCGTTCGCCCGGGACGCGCCCTGACAGCGCGGCCAGTTCCATCGCGTCGCGTAAGAGTCCCTTGATCGTGCGACCCGGCAGGACTGGCAACTGGTCGACGTCTCGCACGACCACAGCGTCGGCGATAGCGTCACTGCCGAGCCCCGATCCGATGTGCCAGTAGGAGCTCAGCTCAAACTTCAGCGTGCACGTGGGCATCATTCCACTCCTTTCATACTCAGGTCATCGTCGTCACCGGCAGATTTCTCGAAGTAGCGCAGGGCCAGTGCGTCGCGCACAGGGGTGGGGCGCGCGTCTTTCCGTGTGTCGAGGTTCAACACCACCTGTCTACCCACGGTCATTGCATCAGCGCGCAGGGCACCCGTCGCAACTTCGCCTCCAGCCTCCCCCAGGGCACTCGTGAACGACTTCCATGCCGCCGGTGGTGCCGGTGCATGCCCAGCATATGCAGCAGGTTTTTTTGAATATTCTGGGCAGCATCCGGACTGCTCTTGCCGAGAGGTTTGTGGGGCGGGATCCGCGGAAGAAACTCAGCA
>JAJXVI010000150.1 GCA_021782195.1 bacterium
CGTCCAAAGGGGCGACCGCGAGGTCGGGGGCCTCCAAAAGCGCGTCGGGGAGCATTCCATCTCCGGCGTGTACTCCACGAAGCTCGTCGCCTTCCCCAAGGACTGCGATTGCCAGACCTTCCCCACGCGCGAGCATTCTCGTGTGGCATTCGCCATGCATTCCTCCAGCGTTGGTGATACGGAGATGCTGTGCCCGACGTCCGACTGGTGTTGCGAGTTGAAGTCTGGCGGGTGGAGGATGAATCTCCGGACCACCGGAAGCGTCTGAGGCGCGTTCCATTCCAGGTGCGGGCAGACTGTTGCAGCCTCCTGCGGGTCGTTGGCCAGGTCCGTCGGTAGGTGTTCGCGGGCCGGGCGTTACCTTCGTCCGTTTCTGAACCGCTCCCCCAGTTCCACGTATGGCGAGGCAAGGGGGTGTACGTGGAGCCGTGGCTCTCACGATACGTCTGTCGCGGCCAGGACCGTTCCTCGTCGCGGTCCTCAGACTCCCCGTACGATCGTCTCGGCTGAAAGATGATGGTAGGGGAGGGGAAGACCCGTGGGCGACCGCCCAGTATCCAGGGCAGCGGGATTCCCCAGACATCTGGAAGCCCGATACCAATTCTCACGGTCGGGGACGAGCTGGGGGGAGGTGATGACGCATTATCGTCGTCGTCGTCAGGTTCTGATCGGTCGCTTTGCGTGGATGTTTGCGGCTGGTCGCTCTGCGTGGATGTTTGCGGCTGGTTGCTCTGCGTGGATGTTTGCGGCTGGTCGCTCTGCGTGGATGTTTGCGGCCGGTCGCTCTGCGTGGATGTTTGCGGCTGGTCGCTTTGCGTGGATGTTTGCGGCTGGTCGCTTTGCGTGGATGTTTGCGGCCGGTCGCTCTGCGTGGATGTTTGCGGCCGGTCGCTCTGCGTGGATGTTTGCGGCGTTGAGGCGGGTGAGGACGTAGTGCCGGCCCCGGGCAGACCCGACCCTTCGGTGGCGGTCGTCGTGGCCGGGGTGGTTACGGGTACTGGAGCGGGCGGTGGCGGTAGAGGCGGTACAACGCCCTCCGTGCTTGCGTTCTCGCTTGCGGGTTGGCTGGCTTTTGCGGAGGAAGTATTGGATGACCCTGACCCCAACCCTGCTTCCTCGTTGCCGGCCCCGTCTCGAGGGCTCACGTTCGCGGTATGCGAGTTAGGCTCACTGCACGCGACTTCGTCACCGATCCCGAGCAATGTATGCCCGTCGGGGAGGATCACGGCTGAGCAACTCCCACAGGCAATCACTGTGGCTTCGCAAAGAACTGAACCGTGTCGGATGATTTGCACCTTGTCTCGTGCTTTCAGTCCGGCTCTTGCGGTCAGCCTCACGTCATAGGCACCAATGAACGTGGCGTCCTTGCCTGTGACCGTGCCAGACACGGCCGCGGGTGCAGCCAATACGCAGGCCACTGTCAGGAGCAGAACAGCCGAAAACGTTACGACGACAAGCGTTCGACGGGCAGGGAGCATTTCAGGCGCGATCCTCCCTTCGAGACGGGCCGACCGCTCTCACGCGAGACGGCGGGACCCCTCAAGACACTCAAGAATGTGATACCCCGCAAAGGTGTGGAAAGTTTCGCGCTGCCTCGAGGAATCTTCCTGACAGTTGAACTCAGACTTTGTGTGCAGTCTTCAAGGTGCCTGCCCGACACCGTGCGTGCGTACATGCTCACGTCGTTCCATTTTGTTGAACACGAGCAGAATTCGACGCTGCCAGCCGTACAGGCGAGGAGGGGGGGGAGCCTTGCGCAAGCCAGTGAACAGGTCTTTTTTCAGGCGCAAACGTTCGATGCACCACAGGTCGTGCCGCCGGAGAAGGTCGAACAGAAGTCTGTGCAGCGGGGAGCAACGAGACTGGGTGATGGCGTTGCCGAAGTCAATCAGCGCTGGCGACCCGTCGCTCAAGACCAGGATGTTATCTTCCTGGTCAAGGTCACCGTGAGCCACGCCGCGTTCGTGAATCGCGCGGACCAGTGCATCGAGGCGGTCCCAGTAACCGATGGGGTACTCGTGCGGATGCACCACCGATACCGGACGGCCATCAAGGAACTCGATAGCCAGAGAATCAGCATCGGGACGGCCAAAGCATCGCGGAATTCCCGGCAGACCGCGAAGCCGTGACAGGAAGTGTTCTTCCCGCGCCAGCATGAAGCGACCCTGAAGGAATCGCCGAAGGGCTCCGCGCGAAGACCAGTCCTTCACCACGGCGCAGAGGCCGCGGCAGTGCACCAGGCGGATATCTGGCAGGGTCGGCCATCCGTGGCGGAAGAACGATACGGTATGATCTTGCAGATCGCCACGATCGAAGACCGCGGATGCGTGCGCGGAAACAGTCATGTTCGAGGTATTGGCATCCGGCGGCCCGGGTCCTGCGCGTTCCGCTGTCGACGGCAGGCAAGTCGCGCTGAGGCAAGTCCGGCGGAGGAAGGGGGAATGGCAGGGAAATTGTCGTTCCAGGCGAACCCTGCGCCCGTGAAGCCGATCCTGACGGTCGGGAGCCCTGCGCAGGGTCGCCTCCAGACTGGCTCGGGCTGGCTCTCAATGCTGCTCCACATCGTGTTCGGAGCGGACCTATTCGTGACCTGGCTTGCTTCGCCGGTCACGCACGCAAGAAGACGTTGAAGCATCTTCACCACCTCGGAGGAACAGAACTCGTGAACCATCTTTCACTCAGACCGAACTCTGCTCGTCGCGCTCGGGGCCTCCTTCTGGCATGCGTCATGGCCGTTGCCATGTTCTGCCTGACCGCGCACGCGCAGCAACCGGCTGGCGAACAGGCTACCGTATTTATTGATGCTCAGCGGAATGCGTGCATCCAGATCCAGCACCCCGTCATGCCACAGCACGACCTGACCGGTACAGCGACGGGCGGTATCGACCCGGCATCCGGTCTCGCGGCCTTTACGGCCAATGCAACGCTCAAGCCCGGAGCGAAGGGCTCGCCTCTCAGTGGAGCGACCATCAACGGCTATTTTCAGGGCGACTCCAAAGGTGGCGTTCTTCTGCAGAACCTGACACTTCCCCTTACGGCCGCTACGCAGAACGGTCCGGTGAAAGTCTCCGCATCTGCGAAACTGAAGCCCTCGGGCAACGACTCACATTTTACGGCAAACGTCGACGCAACCTTACCGCCCTTTCCCTCGAATCGCTTTGACCTGAGTCACTTTGCGATTCAGGGGAGCACGAAAAGTGATTTCAAGACATCGAACGCCACCTACACGATAACTGCCTCGGCTCCTCTGATTCAGTCCCTGCCTGTGCGTTCCATCGACCTGACTATCACTGACCCTCATCCGCCTACGACGACGATTCAATTGAGTATCGGGCTGGACATGCAGAATCCCTCTGCGCAGAATCTTCGCCCGATGCTCACGCAGATCAAGGCCAACCCGAAGGCTATCGAAGATGAGCTCAAGAGTCATCTGTCGCGCTTCCTTCCGATCGAGTCGGTAAGCATCCAGAAGATTGACATCAACGACAAGACAGCTTCGATCCTGGTGCAGCTTACGTGCAGCGGCCTTGGTGATCGCATTGCATCGCTGGCTCAGCTCGTGCTGATGCGCCTCCCTCAGCAGGCGGGCGTGGTCGATCCCGCAAAACTCAAGCAGGCCCTTGACGACCTGCTCTCCCTGCAGGTGAACAGGTTCAACCTGAACGCTGCGATGAAGCAGGACACCGTTACGATTGGACTGGCTTACGACCTCGCTGGCATGGACCATTTCGTAATCGGCCTGAACGAGCTTGGCTCCGACTTCCAGGAGGCAAAATTCCAACAGATGCAGGCAACCCTGGCAGGGGCGCCCGCCCTGTCACTTGGCTTTGAGTGGTGGCACGCCGTCCAGAAGCGTTTCAATGAGGTGTTCAAGACCTCTGTTCAGGAGTGCGTGAAGACCGGTGTGAAGACGACAGCGTCCATGAGCCTGGATGTCGACATGAAGGATCCGAAGCAGGTTCACATTATTGCCAGTCTAAATCAGGATCTGACCGGTATCGGTCAGTTCGTTGCCGCGATGAAGGCGCAGGGGATTACCCTTCCTGAGCGTCTCGCGTTGCTGGCCAATGCTTCTTCAGATGGCAAACAGGTAACCGGGTCGCTGTATACTTCAGTAAGAGGCAACGTCAACGACATCGTCAAGTATTTCGTGCTTGACCCCGCTCGGAAGGACCCGGCGTTGAAGTCCGAGGCCGACACAATCGGAAGCGTGGTCTATCACCATGCTTTTGCTCAGTACCAGCTCAGTCCAGCGGCACTTACGGCAAGTGGATACATCAAGACTTCCGATCTGTCCGCAGTGGCGAACAGCGTCGTGGCCTCAGCGTTTCCTGATATGCCTTCCCAGCCCGTCGGGATGCGCTTTGACACGAGTGACTCGCGTGGGAACGTGATTCTTCGCCTTGGATTCAAGAACTTCATGCCTGGCAAGTCAAATGACGAGGTGTCGGCGACGGTTCGCAAGGCGTTCAATCTCGCGAATGTGACTGTCAATTCTGCTGCGAGCAGTTCTGATACCTCACTCGTCGCGTTGGCGCAGCCTGGCGTAACAATTCCTGCCTCTCTGGCAACCTTGAAGGCAGACAGCGAGAAGACCCTGGCCCTCGGTGGGGGTGCGCACGCCCTCAAAGGGCGCTTTGGCGTCGTGCTTGGTGGCGGTATCGCGCTTCTCGCGCTGATCGCCATCGTCGCAGTTTCCCGCCGAAAGTCGGCGTAGCGAGCACGCGCACTTCTACCCGTGGTCGCGCGGTGGTTGACGGCAGTTTCGCCCTGGAACACAGTCAACCGCCGCGTTGTCCCCTCCGAAAAGCATCTCAAACCCCGGGGCGTAGGAGCTCCGGCGATATACCTTCGGTCATCGTGTCTGCAAGGGGCGCGTCGGGCCCCGGTCACTTTGATGGATTGAGGAAGACGTCGCCATGCAGTCCTTTTGCGATTCCCACACCACCCTGGAAGAGATCAAGCACCGCTGTTGCGAGTTTCGTGACGCCCGTGACTGGAAGCGCTTCCACAACCCCAAGGATCTGGCGCTCGCGTTGTCATGCGAGTCGGCCGAGATCCTCGAGCTGTTTCGCTTCAAGGACGTCCCGACGATTGAATGCGAGCTCGCCAGTGACGACACTGCGCGAAGCGCACTCGGTGATGAAATGTCCGACGTGCTGTATTTTCTTCTCACGCTTGCCGATCACGTTGACATTGACTTGAGTGCGGCGTTCGAACGGAAGATGCGCAAGAACGAGGAGCACTATCCAGTCGACCTGGCCCGCGGCAAGAACCTCAAATACACCGAGCTTGGAACGGGTACGGCGTTGTGAGGCGAAGAGCGTTTCTCGGTGCGCTGGCGGCTCTCGTCGGGCAGACATGGAGTGCGCGGCCGGGGTACGCGACATCCAACCAGACTGGTGGAATTTCCTCGACAGATCGTCTGGCACCGTTTGAGATCGGTGCAGTGTCTCCGGAGAATGCTCCTCGGCTGCCGGGGGAAGGTGCAGTTCCTCTGCTTCACGACTTTCGTGGTGTCTGGCTCAGCCCGGAATGGATTCTGGGCGGATCCCCTGCGCTGAACGAAAGCGAGGTTCGGGCACGGGTACGCTCAACAGTGGAGACGCTCGGCAAGCGCGGCGTCAATGCCATCCTGCTGGAGACGCTCATACGCGGGACGTCGGTTGCAGTCGATGGTGCAACCCCTATCTTCGACTACCTGCAGTGGAACTTTGCCCGCCGCGGTGCGTGCATCATCGACCTGCTGCAAATTTTCATCGACGAAGCTCGGGTTGCCGGGGTCGCGGTTCACGCCTGGGTCCACCTGTTCTACTGGCGCATGGACAACGACGATGTCTATCTTCCGTGGCAACGTGCGCGCAGTTTGTGGGACCCTCTGCTTATCGCCTGGCTTGAAGAGCAGGGCAGTGCGCTGCGCCGAACAGGGAAGCACGTTGCCCTGGCCGTCGCGATGCACGAACTCAGTGCTTCTCTCCGACGGGTTGGTGTGGATCCGCCGTCGCAGGTCGCAACGCTTGCGTCGGCAGGTGTACCGAGTGGTGGACACCTCGTCGGGCGGCTCGTTCGGGAGGCGCTGTCCTGCGGATGTGTCCCGCCGGATTTTCTGCTCATGCACAGTCCATCCGACCCGTTTCCTCCGGCTCCCCGCCGCGCCCTGTGTCCCGTCTATCTCGACCCGGGCAATGTCGGCGTCTGTAACCTGATCGTGGACGCGATTATCGGCCTGGCCCGCGCCCATCCGGACCTCGCGGGCATCCATCTTGACCAGATTCGCTATCCGCTCGACGGCCAGGGCCTGCCATACGACCTTGACGTTCACGACCGTGAACCGCTTTACCTCAATCGTACAATCCCGGTCATGGCCGTTCGTCGTGAACTACTGCTCCGCGAAG
>JAJXVI010000151.1 GCA_021782195.1 bacterium
CACGGACCCGTCCGCGCTTGCGCCCGCAGCACCGTCCGCGCTTGCGCTCGTCGAATCGCCGTCGGCGGAGGCTGGGAACGCGGACGCCACGTCATGCCTTGCGTACACGGACCCGTCCGCGCTTGCGCCCGCAGCACCGTCCGCGCTTGCGCTCGTCGAATCGCCGTCGGCGGAGGCTGGGAACGCGGACGCCACGTCGTTGCCCGCGCCCGCAACCGTCTCGTTGAGCGAACCACAAATCATGCGGGAAGTCGTGGTGTCTCCTCGGAACCTCGGCTGTACCGTTTCACGGGGCGAGCCGCGATGAGACTGGCCTGAGAGTTTTCGGAGCGGCGAGGCCCGACGGGGGGGCAACCTGTGGGCGTCAGGATGCGAAGAGCGCTTCCAGGTAAAGGCACATCTGCGGGTCGCACTGCGCGAGCCTGGCTCGTCCGCCGTCCCTGTGGTAGTTTTCCACCGATTCTGCCCAGTACTCAGCCGGGTTGGTCGCTGCGTACGGCGTGACGAACTCCTTGCGCTGTTCGGCGAACAGATTCCACAACTGTACCGAGAGCGGTTGGCGTCGACTGTGGCGGACCATGAACGTGTGATCGAATGCGTGCGCAAACTCGTGACGGGCCGTGGAGTGCCCCCGTTGACCAAGGTTTTCACGGCCCACCACCATGAGTCGACGCGACTGATCGTACAGTCCGCGGACCACAGCCCACGGCCGGCCGTCAAACGTTTTTTCTCCAGGCGAGACGACGCTCAGCCCTTTCAGGCGAAGGTCGGTGAGGCTTTGCGATCTCTCGAGCACGATGACGCGAACGCCGAAATGCAGCACGGTGTCGAGCATCTTCTCGCCGAGGGGGATCAGTTCGTCGATCAGGAGCTGACGGCTTTCCTCATCGGGCGTGTGGGCGATCATTCGATTGACGAGGTCGCGCAACGCTCCGCCAGGGCGAGTTCCGCTGCCACCCCTGAGTGGAACGCCGAGTTGGAGCACGGGAGGCTGGAAGCGTGACGTACCGCGAGGCTTTTCGTGGCTTACGTCGGGTTCGCCTTGCGTATCCTCGTCCTGCTGTTCTTTTCTGACGAGCTCCCGAAACTGCTGGAGCGTGTAGATGAGCTCACCGACATTCGACTCGTCTCGTTGGGTCTCCGGCGTGCGCCCGGCCATCTGGCGCTTCAGCTTTTTCAGCAGTTCCTTTGCTTCCGGCGAAAGATTGACGACGTCGGTATAGAGCAGTGCCTGCGCAACCGACTCATCGACTTCGCGGAAGAGATTCGGCTTGATGCTCTGGGGCGACTCGCGCCGAACGATCTGGAGATGCCGCGCGTCGTAGTTGTTGAAGTTTGCGCCCTCGATTTGCATGGCTTGATTATAGCGCATCCACGCGCGCTTCAAAAGGCGTCATGGGGGGCATCGTCGGCTGCCGCTATCATACGATGAACATGGATCCCACGTTTGTCGTTTGAACCCGCCTTTGCGAGCTCACTCACCGCTTGCGTTGTACGGCGATGCCGTCGAAGACCAGCGCGCCTGCTGAAACCTGCCGAAAGCTCACGCCGGAGCCGGCCGAAGGCGAGCGGCAAGCCGAAAACGAATCCCCATAAAAGCGCCGCTCTTCCCGCGGCGCAAGAAAACGCAGTTTCAGGCGGACACCAGCCATGCCTCCCTACAGCGACCTCCTGCTCGAACATTTTCACCATCCTCGCCACACCGGTTGTCTTGACGGGCCACACGGAACGGCAACCGCAAGCAATCCCATTTGCGGCGATACGACCCGAATATTCGTCCGCGTCGGTGAGGACCGAATACTTGCAGCGTCCTTCCTTGCCAATGGGTGCGGTCCAGGGATCGCCTGCGCGTCGCTGCTGCTTGACCAGGTGATTGGACGAGCAACCGTAGACGCGCTCGCGATCGATGCAACCGGACTCGCGGAGCAACTCTCGCTGCCAGGTTCGAAGAAGCACGCGGCCGTACTTGCGATAGACGCGCTGCGACAGGCTATCAACAACGCTCACGAAAGCCTTCAGGTAAGTGCTCGGGAAAGCGCTCATGTGAGCGCTGCGATGCGCGTTCAGGGGTCCTCGCCACACACCGGAAGTTAACAGGAACGTAACAATCCACCAGCCTCGACAACCTGAAGGTCATTCACTGCAACATCTCCGCAAACCCGCATTTTGTGAGGGGTTTAGAGATGACTGTTGTGAAGGACATTCAATATTCCACTTTCTTCCGCATTTGCAAGATTGATATGGCGGTGGTATCATCAGGGCGCCGGAACGGTGTCGCGCCGATTCAGACGATACAAAGGATCGCTTTTGAAAGCGTCGGGCGGCGGCCACACGGCGAAAGGATGACAGCGATGGACAGCAACAACATTCGAGTCGGCGGAGGGGTCCCTGCGTGGGGTGGAGTCTCGCCCCGCACGGTCAGCCCTGAGGTCCGGACCGAGTCGCGGGCCATCGCTGCCCCCGCAGACCGCGTGGAAATGAGTGGAGCGTCGGCACTTGAACCTGCCTTGCCCTCCTGCGTACGGCCTGCACCCGGTAGCGTTGATACGTCCGCACCTCCTGTCGCGTCTGCCTCATCAACGGCCTCCTCTTCCGCGCAGGAAGTGTCTGGCACTCCGGTCCGAGGAGCGACGTTCGCCTATCCGCTTACGGTCCTTGCCCAGCTTGACGACGTGAACCCGCTCGAGCGCGTCGGCGAGTCGGGCGTGCAGCCGAGCGCACGAGGCCTCAGCCTGGTCGGCCTGGGAAATGCGCACGATTTTCTGGCAAACCCCTCGCGAATGTATCTCGGCGTGTAGCCGCTGACAGAGCCAAGAAGACATGTGCGCCCTGCGACCCTGCTGACAGACCAGCCCCTGAATGTGCTTGACAAGTCCCTCCCATCCAAAATCAAGGGAGATCTCAGGGGGCTTGGGCGTGGGGAAACAGGAAATCTGACCAGAGCCTTCGCCTTGGGTGACTCCTCCAGCTATTCCAGTGCCCACCGCCCGAGCGCGGCGGACGGGTGTTCGAGGGAGTCCTCAACTCCTCGTTGCTGACTTCGCGAGAAAGGTTGACAGCCCGAGCGTTCTTGCTTCTGGCGCCACGCCCCTGGCGGCGGCGAGCTCTGGGGGGCTCTCCTGATAACCACCGGGGCAAGTCTGAAGAACCTGGAAAGAGAAACTTCACTCGAACGGTTCCACCCGCAGGCCCGGGCTCGACACGCCACGGCGAGGGAAATCGAGAACCTGCGATGTGACAGGAGTTCAGGTGCACAGACCGAAAGGACCCCTTTCCCACCCTCGTGTGCCCCGATTCGACGGCACGACCTCGATTGGAGTCCCCTGCGTTACCAGGTAAATCAACTTGACGACATCAAGCTGTCGGTGATTCTTCCCGTCTACTCGGAGACGGGTTCGGTGATTGAAACTGTGGACGCGCTTGAGCGTGTCGTACCGGCTCGCTGCTTGCACGAAATCCTTATCGTCATTGCGCCTGCGTCTTCGGAAGAAAGCTTTGCGGTCTGCCGTTCTCTCGAAGCAACCCGTCAGAAAGTGCGGTTGCTCGTGCAGCAACACACGCCCGGTCTTGGCTGGGCGATTCGGGAAGGGTTCGAGGCGGCCGCTGGCACGCACGTACTGATGATGGGAAGCGATAGAGAGACTGACCCGAAGGCCGTGCCTGTCATGCTCGACAAGCTGGTTGCGAGTGGAGCTGACATCGTCACCGCAAACCGCTGGGTAAAGGGTGCGGGTTTCTCTGGCTACAACGGCCTCAAGCTCGTATTGAACTACATCTTCCAACAGTTGATGCGCCTTATGTTCCGCACCCCTCTGTGCGACCTGACATTTGGTTTTCGCGTGATGCCGACCGCCATGGTGAAAGCCATTCGCTGGGAGCATACTCGTCACGAGTTTCTGCTGGAATCGATTCTCAAGCCGCTACGCCTCGGGGCGAGAATCGAGCAGGTTCCTGTACGATGGGAAGCACGCACCGAAGGTGAGTCCAAGAACGAGGTGCTGGGACACGCACGATACTTCAAGGTAGCGGCGCAGCTCATGTGCGCTGGCCGTGACCGCATTCTGCTTCCAGGGGCTTCTTACTGATGCGAACCGCGATCATCACGACAACCATCAACATCCCTGTGCTGCTCGAAGATTATATGCGTAATCTTCAACGGTATGGTCACTCCGACGTGTTTTTCGTCGTGATTGGAGACCGCAAGACACCGGCCGGCATCGTCGAGTTCTTGCGTGGCCTTGAGGCGCGGTACCCGTATACCGTCGACTACTGGGATCCTGATCGCCAGACTGCGTGGCTTGCGAAGTTTCCCGACCTGGCGGCGCTGTTGCCCTGGAACAGCATCCAGCGACGGAACCTGGCCTACCTTGTGGCAGCCGAAAAGGGCGCGGAGACCATTGTGACGATTGACGACGATAACCTCGTGACCGATGACGATTTCGTCAAGCATCACGGGGTCGTCGGTCAGCACCGGTCTTTCGACGCGCTGGTCTCATCGGATGGCTGGTACAACCCTTGCTTTTCGTTGCGGTCAGATCCGCCACGCCGATTCTACCATCGTGGCTTTCCACACTCGAGGCGCTGGGCCGACGTGGAACTGACAACGGCACCGGTCGCAGGGCGCATCGTGGTGAACGCCGGTCTGTGGCTATCAGCACCAGACGTCGATGCGATCACCCACCTCGAGGAGCCCCTTTCGGTGACGCAGCTCGTCGCGAGGGACGGGAGAATGGACGAAGTGCTGGCCAAAGGCACGTGGGCGCCGTTCAATTCCCAGAACACCGCATTCTCCGTGGATCTGCTGCCGTGCATGTACCTGCTGGTCATGGGGGATATTCTCTACGGCCTCAAGATCGACCGTTACGACGACATCTGGATGAGTTATTTTACGAGAGTCCTTACGGATCATCTGGGCGACTACATGCAGGTTGGGCGTCCTCTGGTTCGTCAGGAACGCAATCCTCACAACTTTCTTGTTGACCTGTCTCGCGAACTGCCCGGAATGCTGCTTACCGAGAAACTGGTCGACACTCTACGTGCAGTGCGCCTGACATCGAGCACGTATCTGGACGGCTACCTTGAACTGGCCGATCAGCTTCGCCAGGCTGTGGTTGACGATCGTCGCTATACCCACGAAGAGGCACTCTATATGTTCAAGCTGACTCAGGGCATGCAAACCTGGGCGGCGGTGTGTCGAGATCTTGGAGGCTTCCATGGCTAGAATGCTGGTTACCGGCGGATGCGGGTTTGTGGGTCGACACGTTGTCAACCGACTGCTCGGGCAGGGACACGTGGTGGTTGTGGTTGACGATCTGTCAACCGGGCTTCCTCCGGAGGCGTGGATGAAGGGACCGGACGACCGTCTGGAGTTTCACCACGGTGACGTGCGCCGATACTTCGCAGAGCGTACCGGTGAGAAGTTTGACGAGGCCTGGCACTTCGCGGCCGTCGTGGGCGGACGCACGAAGATTGACGGCGACCCGCTGGCCGTCGCGATTGATCTGGCCATTGACGCCGACTTTTTCCACTGGGCCGTACAGTCGCGCCCGGAACGCATCCTGTTTGCCAGCTCCAGTGCAGCCTATCCGGTGCATCGACAGCAGGAGGGCGAGGCGATTGCCCTTCACGAGGACCTCGTCGATTTCGGTGCCAACCTGGGGATGCCCGACATGACATACGGCTGGTCAAAGCTTACGGGCGAGTATCTTGGCCGCATCGCCGCTTCGCACTATGGCCTTCGTGTGGCTGCCGTTCGCCCGTTTTCTGGATATGGTGAGGACCAGGAAGACTGTTATCCGGTTCCGGCAATCGCTGGACGGGCCGCGCGTCGGGAAGATCCGCTGGTGGTATGGGGAAGTGGTCGACAGAGCCGCGATTTCGTGCACATCGAGGATTGCGTTGACGCAATGCAACTCGCCCTGGAGAAGATTTCTGACGGGTCCGGGGTGAACATTGGAAGCGGAAGGGTCACCAGTTTTCTTGAACTGGCAGCCCTGTTCGCACGTCTCGAGGGGTACGAGCCGGAGATTCGTCCCCTTGAGGACCGCCCCGTGGGGGTCCATTCCCGCTATGCAGACCCGACGCGACAGCGTGAGTGGCTCGGTTTTTGTCCCCGCATCTCACTCGAGGAAGGGATGGGTCGCGTTCTGGAAGCGGCGCGTGCCCGATCGGCCGTCCGCTGACCGAGGAAGTCACGCCTTCCGCCCCAGGCTGCGGCCCCGTGGGCACCGGTCGGACCCGCCCTCGAAACCACAATGCCAATGCCAATGCAATCATCGACACAAATCGGAGAACCGGTCTCCTATGCGCCACTACCGAGGTGGCCGCGCCCCTGGGGAACGTGGGCCATCATCGGTACGTGCGCGTTCTTCTTCATCCTGACCGC
>JAJXVI010000152.1 GCA_021782195.1 bacterium
GCGCTGGCACCTGACCGATCGTGCCCCCATTCAGGCGGAGTTCAACATGCCGTCGCTGCGCGACGTTGCTTCGCAGATTCAGGTGACAAATTTCCGTGGATGGCGCGACGTTCTCCAGTGGGCAAGCAAGGTATGGGCACCACTTTGCGTGCCGGACAAGGCAATCCAGGCTCGAGCCACCGATCTGACTGCGTCGATGACCACCGACGACGAGAAGGTTCGGGCAATCATGGCCTGGATCGCCAGTTCCCACCGATTGCTCAACGATGACGAGATCTCGATCGACCAGATGGTGCCCGCGAGCGCAGATGCGGCCTTCAACGCAACGTCTCTTCTCGCATCAGACCGCGCCGTGCTTCTCGTCTCAATGCTTCGGGCTGCCGGCGTCTCGGCCTTTCCAGCCCTGGTTGCATCGGCCGACTACGGGAATCCAAGGCGGGGCGTTCCGTCCCTTCAACAGTTCAACGAAATGCTCGTCGCCCTTCCACAGCCCGACGGGAGCTGGCGGTGGCTGGATCCCTCGCTTCCGGTACCGGACGTGCTTGGAAACAACCTGACGCACCGCCCCGCCCTGGTACTCAACGGGATCGACGAGCTGATGTTCACCCCTGTGGTTCCGCCCGAAGCAAATCGTGAGGCGATTCAGGGGGTCATCTCCCTGGGACCCGATCTCTCAACGGAAACTCGCCTGCAGTTCCATGAGTACGGCCAGCGCTCGCTTGTGTGGAGACTGCTCGCCACGATGATGAAGACTGCCGAAGACCAGCGGGGGCTGTTCATGAAGATTGCGCAGGGAATCGAGCACTCTGCATACCTGCGTGACTACTATCTCCCGAAGCCGGATCCCGCGCATCCTGAAGCTCCCGTGACCGTGCGCATGAGTTTCGCGGTCGAACAGGGGGCACAGGCCCACGGCAAGGTGGTCTCCCTCCCCCTCCCACTGCTCCCTCCGACCCATCTCTTCCGCATCGTCGCCACCAGTGCCACGCGACGCTATCCCGTGGTACTTGGAAACACCACCTACGAGGAGCGACGCCTTGAGATCGTCATTCCACGGGGATGGAAGGTGCAGGCACTGCCCAATATCGTCAATTGTTCAAACTCGGTAGGTTCCTATCAGGTGGAGGAGCACACGCAGGGGCGAAGAATCTGGTTCCTCACGCGCCTCATCGTCCGCCGCACCGAAATCCCCCTGTCTGCGTACGACGATCTCAAGCAGATCGTCAACCTCGTTGCCGCAACGGTACACGAGCCCATCACGCTGCAGATGCAGACTCCTCCGAACGGGCACTAGTCCCTATGTCGACTCCGCGGTTTGCGGCGATCACCACGGCACACGCAAAACTCAACCTGGCCCTCCAGGTTCTCGGCCTTGACGCCTGCGGCTACCACGCTATCCGCAGCGTAATGATCAGTCTCGAACTGGCAGACTCGCTGTCCCTGGAGGCCGAGGGTTCCATCACGCGCACTCCATCGGTGGATCTCGAAGTGCGCGGAGGAGGCCACGACGTCCCCGACGACGATCGCAACCTTGCCGTGCGGGCCCTCCGGCTCTTCTACGAAGAGCACGGTGGGCCGTCCACGGTTCGGATGCGCCTGCGCAAGAGAATCCCGTCGCAGGCCGGGTTGGGCGGTGGAAGCGCGGATGCCGCCGCGGTTCTACGCGCGCTCGGGATACCGAGGGGGCTGTCCTACGACGAGTTGGGTGAACTCGGCGCACGTCTCGGCTCCGACATCCCCTTTGCCATCAAAGGGGGAGCGGCGCTCGTCTCGGGCAGAGGGGAACACGTTCAACCATTCCCTGTCCGTGGCTCCTGGTGGGTGGTGCTCGTGCAACCCGTCGAACGAATCTCCACCGCCTGGTGCTACCGGCGCTGGGATGAGCTCAATCCCGACATGTCTCGTTCTACGCTCGCCACCGCCCCGAATACTCGACCTGGTTGCCGTCTCCAGGACCTTCAGGAAGGGCTCGAGGCAGGTTGCCTGGAAGATGTTGTAGCAAATCTGTACAATGATCTCGAGCACCCTGTTTTCGATCTTCATCCTCACCTTCAAGAAATTCCCCGCGTCCTGCGGGAGGGAGGCTGCGCCGGAGCTCTGATGACGGGAAGCGGTTCGTGTTTCTTCGGTCTGGCACACAGTCGCGCCATCGCGCGTACGGCCGCCGCCCTGACGCGAGCGCGAAACCTCGGATGGGTGCACATCACGCGTACCAGGCAGGAAACCCCATGACCGCGTCAGTCACGGCCGTCGTTCTAGCAGGAGGCACGCTGGAAGAAAGTCTGCAGCAAGTGGTCCCCCCTGTCAAGCACAAAGCATGGATCCCCCTGGGGGGGCGCCTGCTGGTTGAGCGCGTACTGAATGCGCTGCACGGCAGTTCACGCATCGCGGAACGCGTGCTGGTCGCATCACCGGCCGACGTCCCTGCACGCGTCCGAGCGCTGGTCGATACCGTCGCCGAACCCGGACCTTCTCCCCTGCTCTCCCTGGAAAGCGGTCTGCAAAAACTCTCACGGGATGACCTTCCCGTGCTTGTCATCCCCTGCGACATGTGTTTCCTCGAACCGCTCAGCATCGAAGACTTCCTGGACCGCTGCGCACGCCGCTCCGCGGATCTCTACTATTCCTACGTCAGACGGGAGACCTCGGAAGCGCGCTATCCAGGCCTTCGGCACACGTGGGTGAAGCTGCGGGAAGGCACGTTCTGCGGAGGCGGCCTCATGCTCTGCAGACCACAGAGTATCCAGCGCGCACGCGCCTTCCTGGACTCCCTGACGCAGGAACGAAAGCGCCCCTGGCAACTGGCACGACTGCTCGGTCCCAAGATTATTCTCAAGTGGGTGTTCGGACAGCTCAGCATTGCAGATCTCGAAGAGCGCACCTCACTCCACCTAAGAGTACGCGCGGTGGGGATTGAAAGCCCGCATCCGGACGTCGGGTTCAACGTGGACGCCCCGGAAGAGCTTGCAACCGCGCTCTCCCTGGTGGAACCCACCACCTCCTCTTCCTGAGAATGCCTCTCTACCGCAGGTGTCAGCTTGCTGATCTCGCAGACGAGCCGCTGGCGGCGTCCGTGCTCCAGACTTTCTCCCGCACATTGCGCGTCAGCGTAAGCGTGATTGCCCTCGACGGAACGATCGTATGCCAGGCGCTCACTGAAAAGCACGACCTGCACTCCCTTTCGTGCCGCAATCCAGACCGCTTCCTGCCCCTCGTCGCGACATTGAGCGACACCCCGGCCACTTACTCCGTGGGCGGGGGAGGCGCCTTTCTCATCGTCTTTCCCGTCCGACCCGAAGGCAATCTGGCCGGAGCCGTCGTGAGCGGTCCGTTCTGGCGCAAGCATCCGACACCGGAGCAGGTCGCCGAACTGCTCGCGTCCCCGGCCCCTCGCCGGCGGGTTCCAGCACGCCTCGTCGTAGGTGCGCCGTGCCTGAGCCGGGTACGCCAGAAGCACCTGGAGACCACCCTCGGTTCCCTGGCTGGCGTCTTGAGCCACATGTGCGTCGAACGATGCCTGAGCCAGCGCACGGTGGAAACACTTTCGACGTTGAATCGCATCGGGGTTGCAGTCAGTTCCAGCCTGACCCTTTCTGAAGTTCTCGAGGAGGTCCTGGATGGTGCAATCCGACTCCTCGACGCGGAAGAGGGATCCGTCATGCTCATCGACGAGGGCCGAGACGTCATGAGCATTGTTGCCTCGCGAGGACTCGCGTCCGAAATCGTCATGGGCACGCGCGTGACGGTCGGGGACGGTATTTCCGGTGAGGTTGCACGGGAAGGTCGCGCACGCCTCCTCTGCAGCGGCGTACGTGCGGAGGCTTCCCGGCTGGACGTCTGGAAGGCTGCAATCTGCGTGCCTCTTGTGACCAACGGGGAGGTTATCGGGGTTCTCAATCTTCGCGGACGACGCAACCTTGGAGATCCATCCCCTGACTTCACGCACGATGACGTGTCCGTGCTCTCCGTCATGGCATCGCAGGCCGCCGGGGCAATCGCAAACGCGAAGGCCTACGAAGCCGCACATGCCCGGGCTGGCGAAATGAGTGCCCTCTATTCGATTGGCACGCTCATCAGTTCCGGACTCGAGCGCAACCAGCTCCTGGGCCGTGTCCTCAATCACGCAACGCGCTTCCTCGACTGCAAGGAGGGCTCCATCATGCTGGTGGGTCCGGAGTCACATGCGTTACAGGTCGAGGTGTCGACAGGGTTGTCGGAAGGTGCGGATTACCACGCGCAACTGCTTCAAAACCAGACAATTGCCTGTGAGGTCGCACGAGAGGGGCAACCGCGCCTTGTAAAGACGAGCGAGGCCGTGGGGGAGAACGACACGCGACAACCCAGGGCAGCGATGTACGTTCCGCTTACGCTGAGAGACCGGGTCGTCGGTGTGATCCACGTCTCCAATCGCGTCGATGGAAACGACTTCACCCCACACGATCTCGAGGTGCTCAGCATGCTGGCAAACCAGGCTGCCGTGGCACTTGAAAACTCCTCATTGCACAACGAGTTGCACGAACTATTTGTGTCCAGCATCACCGCCCTGGCCAACGCCATCGATGCCCGAGACCCCTATACGCGGGGTCACTCGGAACGAGTTGCCCAGTACGCCGTTCGTCTTGGAGAAAGACTGGGGATGGACCAGCGCGAACTTGACTTCCTCCAGTATGCCGCCCTCCTGCACGACGTCGGCAAGATTCACGTGCGCGACGAGATTCTCAACAAACCCGGTCGGTTGACCTCAGAAGAGTTTGCGGTGATGAAGCGGCATCCCGAGTACGGGGCCGCGATCATGACCCCGGTTCGAGCATTCCAGAAGATCATCCCCTTCATGTTCTACCATCACGAAAAGTACGACCAGGGAGGCGGTTACCCGATCGGACTTTCCGGCCAGGCCATCCCTCGCGAGGCGCGTATCATTGCCATCGTCGACGCATACGACGCCATGACGAGCAATCGCCCCTATCGAAATGCCATGGCCGTTGAGGAAGCCACGCGGGAACTGTTACGCTACGCGGGCACGCAGTTCGACCCGGCCCTTGTCGACGCATTCCTGCACTTGCTTCAGGAAGATCCTGTCCTGGCGCACATCGGCACAAGCATGTCCCGTGACCTTCTGCGCCCAGGAACGTGTCAGCCCGCCCCTGACCGGGCTGACACGACGACTGCGGGCTGATTCCGGGCTACCTTCGCTTCGCCAGCCGGTCCATCGCCTCCGTGGCGGCTGCATCCTCGGGTGCCACGAGCAGAACCTGACCGTACAGACGTCGTGCTTCCTCGTCCCGGCCCCGTCGGGCGTACTCGTCCGCGGCCAGCCGCCAGGGGCCGGCCGCCTTCGTCGGGTCGCCTCCAAGCGCGCAGGCGTCCCCCATCTTCTCGCTCACCAGAGCGTCCTGGGCGTCCAGATCGAGAATGCGTTCGCAGATCCGGATGGCTTCTGGATAGCGCCCCACTTCCAGAAGCAGGTCGAGGAGCGTGTGCAGTGCCGAAAGATTGTCAGGAGCGCGACGAATCAAAGCGCGTAGCGCCTGCTCGGCATCGGCTTTCTGGCCTCTCGCACGACAGAGGTCATACAGCATCTGGCTGGTCTCTACCGTGTCCTGACGCATGTTGCGCAAGCGGGTCAGCAGTTCGATAGCCCCATCCGGATCGCTCCCGGCGATCAACATCGCCGTTCTCATCAACGGGCGCACAGCCGCGTGCGGACATCCCGCGGCATAGGCGAGACGAGCGGCCTCATGCGCAAGCGTCGGGTTGGTGGGGTCGTCGTCGCACTCTTCCAGCTTTCTCTCGTACAGGGGACGCTCCGGCTGTGGGGGAAGCTCCTCAAGAAGCGCCTCCGGCGCTTCGGACAGCGCAGGATCGTCTGCAGGCATGGGAGGAGCGTCTATCTGCCGCCGGCGTGAGGTCGGAGGAGGCTCGTCTGGCCAGGGGAGCAGTTCCTCCTCCTCAACGTCGGGCCGGCGTCCGGGATCGTCGGGCCATGGAAGCAACGGCTCGTCGTCCGGAAAGTCTCCCCTTCCGTCACCTTCACCCGAAAGCATTCGGGGAGCGACCTCAGACAATCCAGCGGGACCGGACTGTGCAGTTGACGTCTGGGGCTTCTTCCGAAAAAAAGAAAACAAAGCGAACCTCCGGTCGTAAACAGCCGTATGCGACCCGTACACCAGAAAAGCAGCTGCAACGGTGTCGCCCGCGAACACTCCAGACACCCTCGACCGTCAGTCCCGCTCGAGGGCGCAAGCGCCACGCGTTCGACCGTCCGGCAATGTCAAAAAAATTCGGGCCGATCTGTCGGAGTCCCTCCCTCCACCATCGTCGGGAAGGCGCGTGGGATGCAGGCGCCTACGAAATCTCAAGCAACTTCAACGCAAGAC
>JAJXVI010000153.1 GCA_021782195.1 bacterium
CTGTTGTTGCACCCCGCAATGATGCTCGGCCGCTATCTGCGCGAACGATCGATCTGGAGCGACCTGTCGTTCACGACGACCCCCCGCGAATTGCAGATCTGGAAGAAAGACCACGTGACGCGGGTTCCGTGGGATCACATCGATGCGCTCAAAGTGCGCAAGTATCAACGGTTCACGCGCCCCGCCACTGACATCGGCGTCGCGGTTCCGCGTGGCAAGGGTCGTCAAGACACCAGCATCCTCATCGCCGCGGTCGACTTCTGGTATCGGGTCACCCCACGCCCACCGGACCCAGGAGACTCGCAGGCAGCGCTCCCCGACCCCGGCTTTCCCCTGACGTTCCGGAGACTGGTCCGGTTCACGAACGAACTGGAAGGCTGGCCCGAGTTGCTGGCCACCATCCTGGGCCGTACGGGAATGCGCCGGATGTCACGCTCAAATCACCCGCTGGCTGACGAGGAATATCACCGGTGACGTCGCTACCGACCCTTCTTCCGGCGCAGACCGTGCTGCACAACCGCTACACAGTGCAGGAGGTTGTGGCTCAAGGCGGCATGAGCACAATCTACCGCGCCACCGACCGCGACATTGCTGGCGACTGGGCCATCAAGCAGATGGCGCCTCTGCAGGCGCGCCCAGAAGACCTCGCCTCGATTCGCAGTCAATTTCGACAGGAAGCCGAGATTCTCGCACGCCTGCGCCACGCGGGCATTCCGCGCGTGATCGACTTCTTCACGGAAAACGACACCGACTACCTTGTCGAAGAATTCATCCCGGGGCGAAGTCTTGAAAGTCTGCTCGACGAACGCGGACGACTCACGGAGTACGAGGCCACGCAGATTGCGATTGAGGTGCTCGAGATTCTGGAGTACCTGCACAGCAACGGCATTGTCTATCGCGACCTCAAGCCCGGCAACCTCATGGTCACAAGCCCGAGCGCTTCTGGCACGAAGCATTCGCGCGTGATCCTCGTCGACTTCGGAATCGCCCGACTGTTTACTCCGGGCAAGAGCGTCGATACCGTGGTCGTGGGAACGCCTGGATTTGCCTCACCCGAGCACTACGGTCGCGGACAGACCGACGAGCGCAGCGACATCTACAGCATGGGCGCAACCCTGCACCAGATGCTCACGGGAATCGACCCCGCCGACGCACCCTTCTCGTTCCGCCCGCCGGTGGAAGCGCTACCAGGCCTGTCGACTGCCATCTCCGACATCGTGATGTGTGCACTGGACCTCCAACCTGCGAAGCGCTTCTCCACGGCAAGCAGAATGCGTCTCGCCATCGTCAATTCGCGCAAGACACCACCGCCCGTGCGCAGTTTTCGCTACCCGTTCTACGTCGGAATTGCACGCCCCCTCATCACAGGAGGACTGACGGGAACCTTCATCGGAGGAATCGCGGGCGCCGCCGTTAACTGGCACGTCGCGCTGCTTTTCCCAGCGTGGATCGGCGCCATCGGCGTCGCGGGCCTGGTACGAGGGTGGTCGCGCCGACGTTTCCGCATCGATCTCGACAGCGATGGCCTGCAGTTTGTCGAGGGGGGAAGCACCACCATCGCTCGCTGGGAAGACATCGAGGAGGTGCGAGTTCACCGCACCAGCGGACTCGATCGCACCCTGTGGGGAGAGGTGCTTGTGTACCCCTCCACGATCAACGTGCTACTTCGCGGCAACGTGCACGTGCAATTCCTCCCGCAACTCGAGGGATGGGAAACCTTGCTCGAGTGGCTTGTCTACCGAGCCGGACTTCGCCTGCAAAAGGGAGGAATCGAAGGCGCGGATGAAGTCTATACCCGCTAGGCGGAGCCGTCCAAAGGCGGCGCCTGGCGAGACATGCGGGGATGGCGCCCCCCGCCCGCGGGAGACCGCGGGATCCTGAAATCGAATCACCAAAAGGTACAGGGTATCAGGGAACGCGACCAAAACGGGTTATCAACCTGCACAGTGGTCACATCCATCTGCTGAAAGCGAGGAGATACAGACAGTCGTGACGGATTCAATCAGGCCTGGCTGCGTAATCGAAAGCGGAAAGCGCCTCTCCGAGTCGCTGATCTGGAAACTACAGCGTAACTTCTACGATCAGAAGGGCGTCAGTGCGTGGAACACGGGTCTGGTTCCACACTACATCACGAGTAATTCCTACATTGCCTGGTCCTATGCCCGCTTGATCCGTGGCTTCCTGACCGACCTTGAGCGCACGGGCCAGATCGACCCGACCGAACCCGTCTACGTGGTTGAACTTGGAGCCGGCGCTGGCCGCTTCAGCTATCACTGCCTGACGCATCTGCTGGCACTCAACGCGCGTCGTCACCTCTCCGCACCCGTTCGTTACGTGATGACTGACTTTACCCGTGCCAACATGGGCTTCTGGCGCGATCACGAACGCTTCCAGAGACATTATCAGTCCGGGGTGCTCGATCTCGCGAACTTTGACGCGGAAAACCCCGCCGAACTCGTCTGTGAGACGAGTGGCGTCACGCTCACGGCGGGGTCTGTGCGCAATCCGCTCATTGTTGTCGCCAACTACGTATTCGACACGCTCGTCAGCGACGCGTTCCGCATCCAGGGTGGGCAGTTGTTGGAGTGCCTCGCGACGCTGCGCTCAGATGAACCCGCTGAATCCGGTCTTGACGACCCTGCCCTTCTCGCACGTCTACGCGTGGAGTATCAGCACAGTCCGGCCGATGCGGCGTACTACCCTGACCACCCGCACTTCAATCAGATCCTCGGGACCTACCGCGACACCCTGGGAGACACGTCGGTCGTCTTTCCCACCGGCGCGCTCCGATGCATCGACCACCTTTCGGCAATCTCCAACGGCAGGATGCTGCTCATCGCGGCAGACAAGGCGTTCAATCATCTCAACGAACTGACCTGGCACAGCGATCCGGAACCGGTTGTGCACGGAAGCTTCTCGCTCACGGCGAATTTTGACGCAATCGGGCGCTACGTTGAACTTCTCGGTGGCCTTGCGATGCACACCAGAGCGCGCCAGGCCGGTCTCCAGGTCGCCTCATTCGCGCTGGGGTTCGAGAAAGAGGTGCTGGATGAAACCCGACTCGAGTTTACCGAAACCATGGATGGGTTTGGCCCGGTCGACTTCTTCACATTTCGCGAGGGTCTGCCGCCAAAGCTCACGCTCAAGCAGTATGTCGACCTGCTTGCACTCGCTCAGTGGGACCATCGCGTCTTCTACGAACTGTCCGAGTCGATGTACGATCAGGTGGAGTCGGCTTCGGAAGCGCTCAAGCGACAGTTGCGCATCGCGATAGCCAGGGTCTGGGAACTCTACTACCCGATCGGAGACCATCAAGATGTGGCGTTCGTCATCGGGCGCTTCCTGCACCGGCTGCAACAGTACCGAGAAGCGATCGAGGCGTACGAGGAGTCACGGCGCATTTTCTCCGAAAACACGATGACCTGGTTCAACGTCGGCATGTGCCACTACAACCTGCGCGAGCTCGACATGGCGGTTCGATGCCTCCAGGAGTCGCTGGCCATGGATCCCGCCAACAGCTATGCGCGCAACTGGCTCGTAAGAATCAAGGCTGAGCAGACCGACAATGCCATTTTTTCTCCTCATCGGCCGGCCCGGTAGCGACGCGACATGACAGTCCCCGGGGGAAGCCACATCCCTGTGGGGCATTCGGCAAGGTGAGAACAGCGAGCATCGGTCAGAACCGTGCGCCGACAACTTCGGCCACGCTTCTGTCGGGGCTGCGGACCCCACCGCTTCGGGTTGACGTTGGAGGTCTTACAGAACGCCCGACCTTCGCACCGTATTCCACGGGCCCGGCGGTCACGTTCCCCCGCCGGGAAGCTTCTTCGTTTCGCTCGCGCTCGTCCGACAGCACAAAGTCGGAGATCGTGTTCATCATCTGTGAGGCCTGCGCGGTCAGCTCTTCCGCAGCGGCTGCAGACTCTTCGGCGTTGGCAGCCGTCAACTGCGTGATCGCGTTGACATCGTCGAGCGCCCTGCGCACCTGCCCGACCGCTGCACTTTGTGTCGCGGCGTCGGACGCGATTTCTCGCATCACCACGCTCATCCGACCGATCTGCGTATCAATCTCGTCGAGCCGCACAGACATCTCCGCATTGACCGCCACCCCGGTCTGCGCGCTTGCGAGGGACTCATTGATGAACGCTGACGTACTCCGCGCCGCCTCCGCGCTCCGAAGGGCCAGCGCACGAACCTCGTCAGCCACCACACAGAAACCCCGTCCGGCCTCACCCGCTCGTGCGGCCTCAACTGCTGCGTTGAGCGCAAGAAGGTTGGTCTGGAACGCAATCTCGTCAATTGTCTTCAAGATACGAGCGGTCGCCACTGATGACGCGTGGATGCGCTCGATGGTCGCGGAGAGGCGTTGCATGCTTTCCTTGCCACTGTGCGCCGAGGACCTCACACCGTCGGACAGGCCACTTGCAAACCTCACCTGCTCGGCATTGCGCTGCACCGTCGATGACACTTCCTGCAGGCTGGCGCCAATCTCCTCGACCGACGCGGCCTGACGACCTGCCGCGTCGGCAAGTGAAGAACTCCCTGAACTTATCTCAACGGCCGCAGCGGTCACCTGCCTCGAGGCCGTGACCATCTGACTCACCGCACCGTGGAGGCTCACCGATGCCGTATTGACCGCGTCAAAAATGCGCTGAAAGTCACCGGCGTAGTCGCCCTCCAGTCGGGCCGTGAGATCACGGGCCGCCACTCGGTCAAGCACGGTCGCAGCCTCGTTGATTGGGGTAACCACCCGGTCAAGGGTCGCGTTGATTCCCAGCACGATATCACGGTAAGCGCCCTGGAACCGCTCCGCCTCACCGCGGGCAGCCAGATTCCCCTCCATGGCCGCACACGTAAGCGCACGCGTCTGGTCAACGACTCCCCGAATGGTCGAAACCGCGCGCAGGAGGTTCCGCGTCAGGAGGTCGCGCTCAGAGCGCGGTTCCAATGACAGGTTCAGTTGCCCCCGGTCCAGGGCTTCCGAAGCTGCGGCAAGCGACTTGAGATAACCCACCATGGCTCGAAACCCGTCCGAAAGTGCTCCTATCTCGTCGTCAGAGCAGTATCCGACCACCTGTTCCACGTCCCCACGCGATATCGCCTGCGCGGCCGATCTCAGGTCCGAGAGAGGTCTCATCAAGCGGCGCACGATGACGACGATGCACATGACAAGCGCAAGGACAGTGGCACTGTTCATCAAGAGGATCATCGTACGCGTATGTGCCAGTTGAACGAAGTCTTCGTCGGCCCACTGTTCGAGCCCAAGGTATCCAATCGCCTGTCCCACACGGGCGTCGTGACACTGCAGGCACGCGTCCTGAGCAAGCACCGGACTCAGGCTCGCAACATAGGGTCGCCCCCCAGGCGAAACCCGGAGTTCGGTGACCACTTTGCCTCTTCGCACCGCTTTCGCGAGCAACGCCAGATCACGAACCTTCTGATCAAGCGTGCGCGCTCCAGCCTTGATGACCAGTCCCGATGGGTTCTCTGCATACACGGCTCGAATAACCTTCTGGCGTTGAAGAACCTCCATCGTGCGGTCAACACCCTGGTTGTCACCCGCAAGCATTCCAAGACGCAGCATGGCCTGCACGCTTGCATTCATCTCACGCGCGTTCTCACGCAGCTTTCTGACCAGAAACCTGCGGCGGTCAACAACCTGGAACCACGTCATCCCGCTGAGGGCGCATATCGTCAAGACCACGATCGGCACCCAGATTTTTGTGGCCACGGACCGCCCGGATGAACTGTGCACGATTGCCTCCTCGAAGATACGGCTGCCCCATTTCCCTGTATCGGCGAAGCTGCAAAAAATTCACCCCAGAAATGAAGATTGTTTCCTTCGATGGGAACCGAAACGGCCAGGCAGCGCAAAATTGACGCAACAAGACCTCAAGCTCCCACCCGTCTTCCTTCGCCCGTCGCGAACTGTCGGGATGTTGTCGGTTCGCCAGCATCCTCCCCGACGAGCGCAGTCAGGAGCACGTCAGGCGCCCCGCCTTCCCGACATCTCCGACTCTTGCGAGAAGTGAACGCTTACAACGCCACCCTCTGCGCGCGCGTGCGGATTGGGAAACACCTACCTGTGGTTTGCCTGCAAAAGACTCCGCAGTTCTTCCCTCAGCGACGCAATGTGCGTGGGTGGATCCAGTTCGATCTTGTACTTGTTCTCAAGGGAGGTAATCTGATCAACGATAAACGTGGAAAGAGGTGTAAAACGGGTGTCGCCAAGATTTCTCAGTGCAGCCCTGCGTTCGATCATCTGTTCGACCAGAGAGTACTTCAAGTACTCGTAGGTAACCGCGAACACACGATCCTCAACACCAAGTTCGTGCAGATAACCGTGTAGATGAAAAGAGCGATCGAAA
>JAJXVI010000154.1 GCA_021782195.1 bacterium
CACGTGCTCGGAGGAGTTGCCGTATCAGAGGAGCTTCATCCGGGCTTTACTTTTTCCGTGTGTTCGTATGTGGTGAGCCTGTTGCGCCCGGAGATCATTCGACAGTTAGACCTGTGCCGCCACGGACTTGAGATCATTCCTCTTCCGGCCTCGTTCACGCCAGGCCTTGACGGGCGGTACCTGTTGCGTACCGACGATGCCGCGGAGACCTACCGGGAGATCAGCAAGTTTTCTCGAGTGGACGCGGAGTGGTACCCCGAGTTCGGCCGCATGATGACGCGCCTCGCACGATTCGTGCGACCGATTCTGTCCATGACGCCTCCTCCTCCCGACACGTTCAAGCCAGCTGAACTGTTCGAACTGGCGAGGCTTGGTGCGCGGTTCCGGGGGTTGGGCAGCGAGCTTATGCACGACAAGCTGAAGCTGTTCACCATGAGTGCGACCGATTTCCTGGACACGTGGTTCGAGACTGATATCTTGAAGGCCACCATGTCTGTGAGCGGCATCATTGGCACCTATCTCGGGGTTCGCTCTCCCGGTACGGCGTACGTGTTGCTGCATCACTACATGGGTGAGATTGATGGCGTGATGCGATCGTGGGGATTTGCTCGGGGAGGTACGGGAGGCGTCAGCAACGCGATCGCGTCTGCAGCACGCGCGAATGGAGCGCATATCCGCACCGAGGCCCCCATCGACAGGATTCTTACCCGGAACGGTCGGGCGATCGGGGTCGTCCTCGAGGGAGGAGAGGAAATCTACGGACGCGTTGTTGCCTCGAGTGTCGACCCTCATCGGACGTTTCTGCGCCTTCTCGATCCGAAAGAACTTCCGACCGACTTCGTCAGCGGCATCAAGCGCTTCAAGATGCGCGGTTCCTCTGGCAAGGTCAACCTTGCGCTCAGCGGTCTTCCGTCTTTCACGTGTCTTCCTGGAAACGGCAAGCACCTTCGGGGAGATATTGCAATCGCCCCGTCCGTGGAGTACCTGGAGCGTGCCTATGAGGATGCGAAGTACGGACATTTTTCTCGCCGTCCCTACATCAACGTTGTCATTCCCTCTCTGGTCGACCCGTCGGTTGCACCCCCCGGCAAGCACGTAATGTCGTGTTTTGTGCAGTACGCACCCTACCACCTGGCCGACGGAGCGAACTGGGACGACCACCGCGAGGAGTTCGGCGATGTGGTCATCGATACGCTCGAGGAATACATGCCGGGATTGCGTGAGCGCATCCTCTTCCGGCAGGTGTTGACGCCGCTTGACCTGGAACGCGAGTTCGGCCTGACGGAAGGCAACATCTTTCACGGTGAGCTCTCGCTCGACCAGTTGTTCTTTCTTCGCCCGCACGTTGACGCGGCGCAGTTTCGTACCCCCGTGCGCAATCTCTACCTCTGCGGTTCGGGCAGTCATCCCGGCGGTGGTCTGATGGGTGCCCCCGGTCTCATTGCAGCGCGCGAGATCCTTCATGATTGGAAGCTTTCCGGATGCCAGACGTCGTCGTAATCGGGAGTGGGCACAACGGACTGGTGGCCGCGGCCACCCTGGCTTCGCGTGGCCGCAGCGTGGTAGTGCTGGAGCGCATGCGTGATTTTGGTGGGCGCCTGGCCCCGTTCGCTCCGTTTCCGGGCTTCAATGCCTCTCCGTGCATTGACCACGGGGGACAGTTGAGGCCTGCTCTGTGCGAGAGCCTGGCCCTGGCTCGCCACGGTTTGCGCCTCTACCCCATCGATCCGCTTGTTTTTGCCCCTTCGGGAAGCGAATCGCTTACGTTGTGGCGAGACGATTCGGCCACGCAGGCCGAGATTGCGCGATTCTCCACGCACGATGCGCGGCGTTGGGTTGATTTCCGACGCTTTCTTCGAACAGCCGCCGCGTTTCTCGAGCGCGTCGCGGACACTGCTCCGCCCTCCCTGGATACGACCGACGTTGCCCAGTTGCTTGAGGCCGGTCGTCTTGGGATGCGGTTTCGTTTGATGGGCCGTGACCGGATGGTTGCGTTGATCCGCATGTTGACCATGTCGATGGCCGATTTCCTCGATGAGTGGTTTGAGACCCCGCTCCTGAAGGCCGCCGTTGCCGCGCCCGCCCTGACCGGTAGCTTCCACGGCCCGCTTGCTCCTGCGACGGCCGGTCTGCTTGCATGGCGAGCAGTGGCGGATGCACAGGGGTTGCGTCCCGAAGGGAGCGGCGACTGGATCTCGCCGCTGCTGGCAGTGTGTCGCGCGAGAGGCGTGGTGTTGCGAGAGAACGCTGCAGTCGTGGAAGTGCTCTGCACTGGCGGACGTGCCAGCGGCGTACGCCTGGCGGACGGATCGGCCATCGAGGCGGGGACGGTGATCGCGGATGTGGACCCGCGATACGTACCGGATCTGCTCGCGCCAGGAGCCATTGCGACGCGTTTCGTGGAAGAGGTCGAAGAGATCAAGAGCCGCGGTCTATGCGCGCGAATCTTTCTCCGAATGCGAGAGCTTCCGCGCTTTGCATGCGAGGTGCGGGATGCGCAACTGAAGGGTCGCATCCACTTCGGCGCGGATCTTTTCGCGCTGGAGCGTGCGTGGGATGCGGCACGCCGCGGACGCTGCGCGGACCGTCCCCTGGTGGAGATGTGGATTCCCTCGCTGGGGAACCCCAAGGTGGCTCCTGCGGGAGAACACCTTGTGACCCTGACGGTCACGGGGGTGCCGTATCGTCTCGCACAGGGAAGCTGGGGTGAAGGCAAGGAGCTGTTCGCGGACAATGTGATTGCGCACCTCGTGCCCGAGATCCCGAATCTGCGTGAGGCCGTGACCCAACGACTGGTTCTGCTGCCGTGTGACCTTGAGCGCGCGTATGGCCTGCCAGGTGGACATCTCCTGCACGGGGAGACCGGACTCGACCAGTGGTTTGTCGGTCGTCCGGTAGCGAGCGCGGCGCGTTATGAGACGCCACTGCCGGGCCTCTATCTGTGCGGAACCGGGACGCACTCCGGTGGCGGTGCCGTGAGCGGTGCGTCCGGCGCGCTGTGTGCGGATGAGATTGCACTCAAGGCGGACGGCGCCATCGCTGCGCGTGAGAAAAACCGACGCATTGTGACCGGTGCTGTCGGGATTGGCCTTGCCCTGGCGGGGGCCGGACTGGCTGCCAGGGGTGCGTGGCTTAAGCTCAGCAACGGTTCGTCCAAAGCTGCGGGGGAGAAGAACTGATGGGTGTTCCTACGCCATTTCACGACAAAATGTCTGCCCGGTGCGCAAGTTTGCGATGGAAGGAGTGGTCTGGATACTTTGCTCCGGAAAAGTATGACGTGGTTCACGATAATGAATACCACGTTCTGAGGCAGTCGGCGGGCTTCATCGACGTCTCGCCGCTCTTCAAGTATGAAGTGCGTGGGCCACAGGCTGCGAAGTTCCTCGACTACGTGATGGTGCGCGACATCGGGCGACTGAAGCCGATGCAGGTCGCCTACACGGCGTGGTGCGACGAATACGGCAAGACAGTGGACGACGGAACGGTGACACGGCTCGCGCACGACCACTTTCGTATTACGGCGGCCCATCCGACCCTGGGATGGTTTCAGCGGTTCACGCGCGGTTTCGACGTTCGGGTCGATGACGTTTCAGAGCAGATCGCGGCACTTGCGGTACAGGGACCGCGTTCCCGCCAGGTTCTCGTCGACGCCGGGTTCCGCCAGGTGGAGCAACTGCGCTTTTTTCACGCGACGCGTGATCGTGCCAACGGAGTCGAGGCAGTGCTGACTCGAACCGGATATACCGGGGACCTCGGTTTCGAAGTGTGGGTCGAACCGCGCGATGCACCCCGTCTGTGGGACATGCTGACGCGTGCGGGCGAGTCGCACGGGGCTGCTCCGGTCGGACTTCTGGCGCTTGACATGGTTCGAATCGAGGCAGGCTTCATTCTCATCGACGTCGACTATACGAGTGCGCGCCACGCGCTGATCGAGGAGCAGAAATCCAGTCCGTTCGAGATCGGCCTGGGGTGGCTCGTGAATCTGAAGAAGCCTGACTTTGTCGGGCGCGAGGCACTCGCACAGGAAAAGCGCAAGGGAAGCGCCTGGGCGCTCGCCGGCCTTGAGATAGACTGGGAGGAACTCGAAGCTCTCCATGACGCGCGAGGCCTTCCCCCCGCGCTTCCCGCCACTCCCTGGCGCCATCCGGTCCCGTTGCATGACGGTTCTCGCCAGGTGGGTCGTGCGACAAGCGGTACGTGGTCGCCGTTGCTGAAACGAAACCTCGCGCTGGCCACGGTCGAAGCCGGTTATGCTGTTCAGGGAACCGAGATGCAGATTGACGTGATGGTGGAGTACGAGCGCAAGACCGTTACCGCGCGGGTGGTTGAGCGCCCGTTCTTCGACCCCCCGAGAAAACGAGCTTGAAGGGCGACACCATCGCGCCACCGGCCGTCATCTCGCGTCGCCACGTTTTCAGTTCGCACCCCAGGTGACGACGCCTGACGGGGCGCGACAGAGGGGAAAGGGTACGCCGTTGCGAAATGCCGCCGCATGACAATGGTACCATCTCCCCAGGCATTGTTCATCTCGGGCAGTGACGTTGTGCGACTGCTTCCCATGTCTCGGGCGCTGGAGTGCGTCGAACGCAGCTTTGTCGCACGCGCCCAGGGGCGCGCGTCCGACCATCCTCGGTATCGTCTGTCCGTTCCGGAAACTCCTCGCGAGGGGGAACGGCGTGGGATGCTGCACGTCCTCGGCGCGACCTGTAGCGCTGAAGGCGTTCTGGGCACCAAGACGTACGTCACCACGCCGCAAGGTGCGCACTTTGTCGTGCTCCTCTTCTCACTCGATGGTCCCCTCCTTGCGTGCATCGAGGCCAACCTGCTTGGCCAGATCCGAACCGCTGCCACAAGCGGGGTGGCAACCCGCTTCCTGGCGTCTCCTGACGCGTCGGTGCTCGGGGTGATTGGAAGCGGGTTTCAGGCGCGGGGCCAGGTTGAGGCGATCTGCGCGGTGCGACCGATCCGACAGGTTCGGGTCCACAGCCGTTCAAAGGACCGCGTCGGAGGGTTTTGTGAGCATATGCGTCGCGTGGTGAGTGTCGAAATTGTCGCGTGCGATACTGCCCGCACGGCGGTCGAGGAAGCGGACATCGTGATCACCGCGACCACGGCGCGCACGCCAGTGCTTCGCGGGGAGTGGCTTAGCCAGGGAGTTCACGTCAATGCCGTCGGTTCGAATGCGGCCGAGCGTCAGGAGATTGACGAGGAGACCGTGCGTCGGGCTGCTCTCGTGGTGGTTGACGACGTTGGAGGCGCTGCGCAGGAGTGCGGCGACCTCATTGCCGCGGAGCGCAGCGGGTGTTTCGACTGGAGTCGCGCGCACCCCCTGGAGGACGTGGTGAGCGGCCGTTGGGGTCGGAAGGCGCCCTCGGATGTCACGCTGTTCGAGTCGCAGGGGCTCGCCAGCGAGGACATCGCGGTGGCCCAGCAGGTCTACAACGCCGCCGTTGCCGCGCGAATCGGCACGCCACTGCCACTTTCGGAACTGTAGGTGCGTGAACCCGCTTCCTCGGTGGTGCGAGGTGCCCTGCGTCGTTTTCTTGCGGACCGACCGTTGCGGGCGGGTCCCACGTCGGTCGGTTTCTGCTCGGGTGGGGAGGAAGTCCCGGCTTGCAGCAGAAACCTCAACAGTTAGCACAGCCAGTCAGGTTACAGGCAACGATGCGTTACCGTCGGGCAGCACATTTCGCCGACCCGAGACCGACGTTGCCCCTGCGGGGAAGGGGCTGTGACCCATCCCCTCTGTGAGGAGCGAAAACAAGTGAGCCAGCATCCCGTCAAGGACTTTGCAAAGAATTTCGGCAGCCTTCTCAGCGGCATGAAGATTACGTTCGAGAACTTCATGCGCTCGCCGGTTACGTTGCAGTATCCGTACGCCAAGAAAGAGGCCAGTCAGACTACCGCACATCGTGAGACCGGCCACCAGTACCTTCCCGAACGCTCGCGAGGCGTGCTGCGAATGGTCGACTTCTTTGATGCGACCAGTACGCTCGAGAAGAGCCAGTATTATGCAGGAACAAAGTTCGCTCCGTGCATCAGCGGTTGTCCGGCGCACACCGACGCACGCGGCTACGTGACACTGGCGGGTGAAGCCAGATTCAAGGAAGGCCTCTGGACGCTCAAGCGCACCTATCCTTTCCTGGGAACGCTCGGACGAGTGTGCACCGCCCCGTGAGAAGACAGTTGCCAGCGAGGAATTGACGGTCCCGAGCCTATCGTCATTCGTCGCATCCACCGCCTCTATGACGATTTCGAGCAAGAGTTGCCTCCGGCAGACCGCTACTACTACAGCAAGGAGATGCGTCCGCTCATCGGCAAGAAGGCAGCTGTGATCGGAGCGGGTCCCTGCGGGCTGCAGGTGGCGC
>JAJXVI010000155.1 GCA_021782195.1 bacterium
TTCCCTTGAAGAGCAGGAAGGCGCACCGATCCAGGATATGTCGCTCGGCATGCTTCACGAAGAGTTCACTCCGATCATGGACTATCAAGAAGAGGTCCTCGACATCGGCGACTTGCCAACCATGGAGAAGCCGCTCGATGAAGAGCGCGAGCAGTTACTCAAGCGGGTTGCAGACGACGTTGCTGCAAACGGGGTGCTCGGAAGACAGGACGTCCTGAGCACGCTTCTTTCCGAAATCAACAGCATGCCCAACACCACCTCGGCGCTGGTGTCTGACGACGGCATGCTGATTGCCGACGGACTGGGGTCGCGTCTTCCTGCAGCCATGGTCGCTGCAATGGCAAGCGAGATTCACGAACAGATACAACGAAGCCTGACCGAAATCGATTGCCCGCGCGCTTCCCGCATCATCGTGGAAAGTGCTGGCGACCGACTTCACCTGCGGCCTGCAGGGGAACACGCAATCCTCGTCGTGCGTGAGGAGCGTTCTTCGAAGGAAGTTGAAGACGAACCGGCCAGCACGCTGCCGGGGGAAATGGTCTTACGGGAAGCCATGCTCAAGAAAGTCCTCGAAGACCTGTCCCTGGTCGAGGGCGTTCGCGCTGCCCTGGTCGCCGGCCGTGATGGACTTGTCATCGACTACTACATGATGGACGATGTGGAAGTTCCCCCCGACGTGCTCTCAGCAATTCTCAGCCTGATTATTGGAGAGAATGAGAAGCTCTGCAAGAAGCTTGCGATCTACCCACTGAGGCAGATCACGGTGCGCTCGAACAGCCTGTTCTCGTTGATCCCCCTCGACAAGGAGGGAATCCTCATTTCAATGCTCGACCCCAACACACCGCGCGAAGTCTGGCAGAATAGGCTGTTCTCGGCCGCCAACATGCTCACGTCGGTATTTCAGTAGAACGATACGGAGGTTGGAATGGACGCGATTCTGCACACGCTGAGCAGTGCTGCCGGCGTTGAGGCAAGTTTGCTCGTCAGTCGGGAGGGCCTGGTCATCGAACAGGCAGGCCGACTCGACAATGTCGACACTGATTTACTGGCTGCGACCGCATCCGAGATCTACTCGTCGGCCGAAACGGCAGGAGAGCGATTCGGTCGAGGACTCCTTGAAAACGTCGTGCTCGAGACGGAAGCCGCCAGATTTCTCATCGCAACCGTGACCTCTGACGTCTTCCTGCTCGTCACGGCCGGCAAGAAAGCAAACCTGGGTTTGCTCCGCTGGGAAGTCCAGGCGTCAGCCGAACAACTCAAGAACGAGCTCTGACGTGCAGAGAGGGCGCATACTCGTTGCGGACGAGAATCCGGACATCTTGCGCCTTGTAGAGGTCAACCTCAACTCCGAGGACTATGAAACGCTGGTCGCCCGTAACGGCCAGGAAGCACTCAGCATCACGCGCAGGGAAGCCCCTGACCTGGTCATTGTCGACCTCATGCTTCCCGGCCTGGACGGGTGGCAGGTGCTTCGAAAGTTGAAGGCCGATCCCCGCACGGCCCATATTCCCGTGATCCTCATGATGAGCGGGTCTGCCCTGCGCGACGGTCGTGAGGGTGATCTTGGGCACGGCGTGGCCGCGTATCTCTCCAAGCCGTTCAATCCGCTGCGACTGCTAGACGTCGTACACGAGCACACAAAGTCCTCTCTCCCGCAGCGCACTCCCCTGACCCGCGTTGAACGATCCACGCGTGTCGTGCTCTTGCTCGCCGACGATAGCGGGACCGAACTCCTCAAGAATCTCCTGGGCAATGCCACCCTCGATGTCATTGCAGTGATCGGAGAACCTATCGCCGAGGGCGTCGTTCTCGCGCGCGAACTGAACATCCAGACTTTCAGATGTCTCGATGAGCTTGATGAGAGCATCCCCGTTCACCTGTTCATCGACACGCGCCATCGCTCGGGCCACGCCCTGGTGGATCCGGAACTTTCGAGACACGCGACGGCCCACGCCGCGGAGATTCTCACCGGACGAACCCTCGAGTTTCTCCGCGGCCTCGTGGCCGAACACGTTGCGAGTCACCGAAAGGAACAGGACCTGGTTGCCGAGCTACAGGAAAGAATCGAGGAACTTTCCATCATCAATGAGATGGCGCGCATTGTCTCTTCGCCCTTCGACATTCGCGAACTTTACAAGCGCACCCTGAATCTTACGCTTCGCGTTGCCGGCCTGAGTGGCGGCAGCGTCCTGATCTACGATAAGCATCCCGAGCGGTTCGTTCCCGTCGCACGCGTAGGACTCTCCGAACGGTTCGAAGCGCAAGCACGCCTGCCATTGTCCGACCCGCTCGTTGACGAGGTTCTCACGCTCCGTCGCCCGCTCCACATCAAGCAAGTGGACGGCTCCTATCCGTCCGCGCTGATGAATGCCGCCGCACGCGAATCGCTCGCCAGCATGCTGGCACTCCCGATCGCGGTCAAGGACAAGGTCATCGGCCTGCTCGTCGTCGGAACCCGACACAGTCACGCCTTCCGGGAGCAGGAGATTGTTCTGCTTTCAGGTCTCGCGACCCAGATGGGAATGGTGATTGAGAACGCGCACCTTCATCAGACGTCCCACCAGAAGCAGGTCCTGATTGAACAGTTGCTGGGCAAGGTCATTCAGGCACAGGAAGACGAGCGAAAGCGGCTCGCGGCGGAGATCCACGATAGCGTCGCCCAGTCGCTGGCAGGGGTGCTGACGCAGATCCAGATCTGCGGATCCCTGCTTTCCACAGGCCAGCAACAACAGGTTGCCGAACAGCTTCAGTCAATGCGACAGAACCTCGCGGGAAGTGTGCGAGAGGTACGACAGATCATTTTCGATCTTCGCCCGTCATCGCTTGATGATCTCGGCCTGATTCCTTCCATCGAGAACTACATCAAGCGCTTTGAACGCGAGAACAAGATCGCAGTCACCCTTGTCGTCGACAACATGCCCCCCAGGAGGCTCCATCCCAATCTTGAAACAACGCTCTTCAGGTTGGTCCAGGAGTCACTCACCAACGTCAAGAAGCACGCGCACGCTTCGAGTGTGCAGGTCAGCCTCAGTTCGGACGGCTATCAGGTATCGCTCAAAATTGTCGACGATGGGCAGGGGTTCCGATGGCCCGAAGTCACTGACAAATTCTTTCGAGGCGAGTCGCACGGAGTCGAAGGCATGAAGGAACGAGTTGCCCTCATGGGAGGGACGTTCCGAATCTACACACAGGAAGGCGCCGGAACCGTCGTGCGCGTGGACATTCCGGTACGCACACACAGTTCCGAGAAGGTTGACGCGTCCTCCGCCAGCCTCATCGTGGAATCCTCCGCCCTCTCTGCCGTCAGCAGCGTACTGGCCCAGATTGGCAGCAACGACCCTCACGAGACTGGAATCCCATCCGACCTGGTACCACAGGCCCAGGCATCGCGCAAGGAACGGATCGATAGTCGAACCGACCCATTGTAGGCTGGAAAATCGACAAAGGAGCAAGTGTGCCGTGGATAGAGAGAAGATCAAGATCCTGGTGGTGGACGACCACACCCTCGTTCGCGAAGGCACGGCCAAGATGCTTGAACTGACCGGAGAATTCGAAGTCATAGGACAGGCAAGCGCAGCGAGAGAGGCCATCGACCTGCTTCGCAAGTGCACTCCAGACGTTGTTCTGATGGACATCAAAATGCCTGGCATCAACGGCATCGAGGCGACCCGCATCATCAAACAGGAATGGCCTGAAGTCGAGGTGATCGTCCTCTCGATGTTCGACGAAGATGAATACGTGGTTGAAGCCGTCAAAGCCGGCGCGACCGGGTATCTCTTGAAAGACACATCACAGGACGACCTGGCGCGCGCCATTCGCATCGTGCACAGTGGAGGGTCCCTCATCCAGCCCGGACTGGCGCGCAAAGTACTCAAGGAGTTCGCACACCTGGCACGGGAAAGCGTCACCGGTACATCCGCGCGACCCACGCTCCTGCGAGAACTCTCCGACCGCGAGGTGGAGGTTCTGCAGTACGTGGCCGGTGGCAAGTCAAACAAAGAAATTGCCGACCAGTTGATGATCAGCGAAAAGACGGTCAAAGCGCACCTGCGGTCGATTTTCCGAAAACTGGAGGTTGGTGACCGTGCACAGGCCGTCGCTCACGCAATGCGAAAAGGACTCGTAGAATAAGGCGCTGGCCACGTGCAACCCGTGGCCGGTAAACTGTGTTATTGCCGCCTACTGACCCGGTACCCCGGACAGGTTGTTCAACTGCTCCATGGGCAGGATGTTGCGACGTCTCTGCCGCACAAGCCGCCAGAGCATCTCCTTGAAATCGGCGGGAGCTTCCACTCCGGGGATAATCAGCAACGGCAGTTCGCGATCCGTCGAGACGATACGTATGTCCCCCACGTGCAACAGTCGCTGCAACAGTCCCTGGCGAAACTGCACGTCCTCCACACGAATCAGCAACAGGTCATCAGACGCACGAGAGAGCACCCCGTAGACCACGCTGATGCGCTCGTCCGTGATACGATAGGAGGTCGTACGGCGCAACAGGAGTCTCGTCATGAAGACCAGCGGCCCCACCAGCGACACGAGCGAGAGCAACCACCATCTTGAAGGCGTTCCGTGCACGGAAAAGGCCGCCCGATACGAGTAGCATCCGATAATCAAGGGCACGGGCAACAGAAATGCGAGTACCCACCCGAAACTGATCAGTGCCTTCCAGGAAACGGTTCCTCGCCACACATCGTGCTCAGCCTCCATTCCCCCGGCGCCACGGCCAGACGCATCCGCCGCGACCTGAGTCGAAACCTCAGGATGCGAGGAACCGTTCGGCGAAGAAGAAACCGCTCCTGACCGAACTGAGGAAGTCGACTGCGCAACGGCGGAGGGTTCGCTCGGTAAAGGAACCTCAGACTGGCGAGAGGGGGAGCGGTGGGCCATCTCCGTGCCGCATCTCATACAGAACAACGCTTCATCCGGGGATGGCTGACCGCAATTCGAACAGAACACGGGTCCTGTTTCGACGAGGCACGGCATATCGCCTGCCCTCTGGCGGTGCCAGAGTCATCATGGACTCACCTCCTACAGAGGCCTCGAATCCGCCGCATGGCGTCCTCCAGCACCGGAGACGCTGCGACGCACGTAAACACGATGTGCCCCGGCAAACGATAAAAGTGACCCGGATGCAAAAGAACCCCGCGATCGAGTGCGGACAGCACCACCGTGTCCTCGTCAAGGCCGTCCGGGAGAGGCACACAGACGTAGACCCCGCCTTCCGACGCGACCACAGGCACGTCGAGCATCGTCTTCACCAACGCTCTACGCCGTGCTATCTCTTCGGCAGAACGTGAAGCAATGCAGTCGGCGTCATCAAGCAACGGTGCGAGCATGGCCTGGGCCGGCTCCGACACGGGCAGAAACAGATCGCTGGTGTACTCAAGTGCCTCGAGAAAAGGCCTCACAAACTCCCGGTCCCCGTCGACAAGCATCCACCCCAGTTTGAGGCCTGGAAGCGCGAGCATTTTTGAGAGGCCGTTCAAGCAGATGGAGAGTGGCGCACCGTGCGGCCGCGCGAGTGGAGGCGGAAAAGCTTCAGGACCCGCCGACGTTCGACCGGTGGCGGCGAACTCCGAAAACACCTCGTCGAACACCAGAGCCATTCCACGCTCGCGACACAGGGCAGTGACCGTTTCGAGTTCCTTGCTCGAGAACACGTACCCGAGCGGGTTGTGCGGCGATACCAGCATGACAGCACGCGTCCCAGACGTGCACTGAAACGCAAGTTCATCCAGGTCGAGCGACCAGCGACCGCCGTCCTGACGCATCTGGTAGTAGCGCATACGCACACCCGCAAATACGCATAGATCGTCAAAAAGGGGATACCCTGGAGATGGAACGAGAATCTCCTGGCCGGGTTCGACGAGAAGTCTCAAGATGTAGAGGTATGCCATGCTCGTCCCCGGCGTCAACACCACATTCTCGGCGCGACACGCCACGCCTCTGCGCATATACCAGTCGACAACGGCCTGGCGAGCCGAACGCATGCCCCGAGGATCCGGGTGATAGGCCGCGCTCGTCAGAGCGCACGATGCGGCAAGCGCTTCGAGTCGCTCCCGAGATACACCAAGCCCGTTCTCATATGCCCCGGCTCCGACGATATCCAGGATGTCGACACCGCGTGTTCGTCGTTCTTCAACGGTCCGTGCAAGTACGTTGGGCGTGGTATGTCCCCACGAGCGCAATGACCTTACAAGTTGTATTTCTGGCATGAATAAAAACACGCCACCCGGAATGAGTGGCGCCAGTGAATGTGGCTCCGACGATAGGATTCGAACCTATAACCTACCGGTTAACAGCCGGTTGCTCTACCGTTGAGCTACGTCGGAAT
>JAJXVI010000156.1:0-2479 GCA_021782195.1 bacterium
GTGGAGTCACGCGGCCTGGATCGCGTGACCGCGGTGAGGGAGCCACCGGGTCAGCCACCCCGCGTCAGGGGTGCACCCTAACCTCCCTGCGCGCATCGGCAAGGGCCAGAGCGGCACCGGGCCAGACGCGCCGCGTCAGGGGTGCACGCCCTCCAGGCGCTTCTCGAACGCAACCCCTTCATGATAGTCGCGCTTGCCGATTCCCACGCGCCCGACCTGCAGATGTTCCGCGACGGCGAAGCGACCGATAGCAAAACCGGTGCGATTGACTCCGTACATGCAGTGAATGTAGACGTCGCCGCGTGCGAGCGCGCGATCAATATCAGGAATCAGGGCATGGTCAAGCGCACTGATGCTCAGGTAGTGCGCCCCGGCCTCGAGCGATGCACGCTTCTCGGAATGCGGGGTGAGGCGCCCGCCACGACCGCTGCGGTCATCGGCGTTTGCAGGATGTCTCAGGTCGATGAAAGTCACGGTCACACCACGCGCGCGAGCACGCGCCAGCACGGCCTTCAGCGTATCGAGTCGGGGAGTTCCACCGCGCCAGAAGACGTGGCCTTTCCGTCGCAAGACCCGATGGATGTTGAAACCAGGGGGAAGCGTGGAACGTGGAGTCGCGCTCGCGGGAAGGACATTCAGCAGGAGCGCCAACAGTAGAGCAAGCATATACATGCGCCTGAACATGAGGCTTGATTCTTCTCCTGTGCACGCGGTCCCCTGCCACCTTGCACGCAACCCGGTCGGTGGAGTGGAATCGCGAGGTTGGCACGCAACCGAGACACGCGCGCGCGGTTCCTCCGGAAATCCTGAAAATTTGAAAGGACTCCCCATGAAGCGAATTGGAATCCTCACCGGCGGCGGTGACGTACCCGGACTCAACTCCGTCATCAAATCGGTGGTCTACGGTGGAACCTGGCACGGGTGGGATATCATCGGTATCCGCCGCGGCTGGGAGGGAATGACGCACGTCAACCTGGACGACCCGCTCAGCAAGGCCCACTACATCCTCCCGTTGACGCGTGAAAACACCCGCACAATCGACCGGACCGGTGGCACCTACCTGCACACCAGCCGCACAAACCCATCGAAAATGAAGGCCATCCCCACGTTTCTGGCCGGTCGCTCCTTCCCAGAAACGCACAAGACCGTAAACGGGGTCTCCACCACCGTCTATGACATGACGTCGCAGGTGCTGTCCAACATCGAACGCCTGGGGATCGACCACCTCGTGGTCATCGGGGGGGATGACACCTTGAGCTACGCTTCGCGCCTCGACCGTGAGGGCGTCAAGGTCATCGCGATCCCGAAAACGATGGACAACGACGTACGCAATACCGAGTACTGCATCGGTTTCTCGACCGCGATCACGCGCGCAATGGCGGCCATCGAGCGGCAGTTGACGACCGTCGGGTCGCACGAACGCATCGGCCTGTTCCGCGTTTTCGGCCGCGACGCAGGTTTCACCGCGCTGTATACAGCCTACGTCACCTCGATCCGGTGCGCAATTCCGGAGTATCCGGTGGAACTCGATCGATTCATCGACCTGATCGTGGCCGACAAGAAGCGAAATCCCAGCAACTACTCGCTGGCAATCCTCTCGGAAGGTGCAACCTGGCAGGGGCGGGTTCCGCGAGAGTATGGCGAGCCCGACGCCTATGGCCATCGCAAGAAGGTGAACGTTGCCGAAGACCTGAGCGACGAGGTCCGGAAGCGCACGGGCGAGGAAACCGTGGTCAGCGACCTGACCTACGACCTCCGAAGCGGAGAACCCGACTTCATGGACAAGCTGGTCAGCATCACCTTTGGCAACATGGCGCTCGACTGTCTGCAAGAAGGCAAGACCAACGTCATGATGGCAATCGTGCACGGTTGCTACGATCGCGTTCCGATCCCGGACCCGAAGCTGGGCCCGCGCCACGTCGACGTCGCAAGCATGTACAATGCGGAACGTTTCCGACCCAACTACAACGACAAACTCTGGCTCCCGATCTTCCTTTCCCGCCTGGAGTCGCCGACCCGGCCTTGAAGTCAGGGGCCTTCGTCCCCTTGCCAGCGACGTGCCCCACGGTCGCACCCGCTGCCACCTCCCGCGGGCAAGGGAAACGCCGATGCGCCGTGTGCTTCGCATATCCCGAGGATACAACCCATGCGACCGGCGTCGGCAGGAAACCGTGCACGCTCGTTCAACTTACAAGAAGAGAGCCCGGTATTGCAGACAGGTTGCCGCAACAGATCGGGCGGCAACGTTGAGGTGATGATAGATGGCAGTCAATGTGGGCGGTGACGACGGCGGAATGATGGCAAGCATCAACATCACGCCATTTACCGACGTGCTCCTGGTGTTGCTCATCATCTTCATGGTTGCCGCCACCGCCGTCGTCAAGACCGGCTTCAACATCAACCTGCCCAAAGCCTCGACCTCAACGTCTGATTCGCCCGACCTGGGCATCGTTGTGTCCATCGCGGTTCCGGACCGACT
>JAJXVI010000156.1:2489-6323 GCA_021782195.1 bacterium
GCCCGGGGCTCGACGGCGTGATCATCGGCGCGATCGGCGAGACCACCGCCGCCGCGCTGCGCGCGCGTGGGCTCGCCGTCGATGTGGTCCCCCCGCGGCCATCGCGGGCGACGCACTGGAAGGCTTCCTCTCACGTGAGCATCGAAACCTCAACACCGACCGCGTGATCATCATGGCCGAAAACAACGTTGAGTACCGCGAGGTCGTTCACGTCATGGACCAGGCCAAGCGGGCGAGCCTGACCTCCATCGCGCTGGCCACCAACGCGCCCGATCCCTCCTCGAAAACACACTGACGCCCCTCCCAGAACACAGGCGTCGAAGCACGCGCCCCTTCCCCGGAAGGCCCGACGAAGAGACTCCAGGAAAAGGCAACCCCGTGAGTGTCCCCGACCTTGACCCTGCAACCGATGACCGCTCTTTCATGGAACACGCGCTCTCCCTTGCGTCTCGTGGACGTGGACACGTCTCCCCCAACCCGATGGTCGGCGCGGTGATCGTTCGCGACAACCAGATCGTGGGGCGCGGATGGCACCGGCGCATCGGCGGCGCACACGCGGAGATCGAGGCACTGCGCGACGCAGGAGATTTTGCACGGGGCGCCACCATGTACGTCACGCTCGAACCCTGCAACCACCACGGTCGCACTCCTCCCTGCACCGACGCCGTGCTGGCCGCGGGAATCGCGAGAGTCGTCGTTGCCGTCGCCGACCCCAACCCGTCGGTACGAGGCGGCGGAATCAACGTTCTGCGCTCGCACGGCCTCAGCGTCGCCGAAGGCCCCTGCGAGGAAGCGGCACGGGAACTCAACCGCGGCTTCTTCACGTGGGCCCGATGCGGACGACCTTTCATCACGCTGAAAGCGGCGATGACGCTCGATGGACGCCTGTCCACGCACACCGGCCACAGCCAGTGGATCAGCGGCCCCGCCTCGCGAAGGCGCGCCCACCTCGAACGCGCCGCGCACGACGCCGTTCTCGTGGGAATCGGCACCGCGCTCGCCGACAACCCGCGCCTCGACGTGCGCGTCGACCTTCCCTCGGAGATCGACTCCCCGCCCCGGGCGACGCACCCGTCCCCACGTCGGATCGTGCTCGACTCCACCTGTCGCCTCCCACTCGACGCCGAGATGTGTGGCGACTCGCATCGGCCACCCCTGCTGTTCACCACCGCCCGTGCACCGCGTGAACGTCGCCTCGCGCTCACGGATCGCGGAGTGGAAGTCGTGGAAGTCGCCCTGGACTCGGACGGGCGTGTTGCACTCGCGGAAGTACTGCCCCGACTCGCCCCACTCGGGGTGACGACGTTGCTGGTGGAAGGCGGCGGACTGGTGAACGCTTCGTTCCTTCGGGAGAGGGCGGCGGATCGCGTGGTGTCGTTTGTTGCCCCCCGCGTCGTGGGAGGCACGCCCGCGCTCACCCCGCTCGGGCCGGTTCCGGTGATACGGCCTTCCATCGATGGCGAGGCCCGCGCGGACGCGCTCCGGCTCGCGCGGATGCGCGTGGAACAACTCGGCGACGATCTCTGCATCGAAGGGCATCTCACCTGGTGAACCTGCCGACGGGAGCACCGGCCTGAGGAAAGTCACGGGGCGCGTCATCGACGGGGCGGAATCGTCCCTGCTCAATTCTGTAGAGTCGGAGCTTCCGAACCCGAAGACGCGTTCCCAGGGCAATACGGCCCGCAATCCCGTCAAAGGGTGGCGCAGTCACGCCGCTCGCGTGAAAAAATGTATTGAGAGCCCGTGCTCGACCGGCGGGCGAAGCTTTCGAGGTCTTCTCCAGACCGTCGAGTACCGCATTGAACACGTCAAAGGTGCGAACCGCAAGAGCGGTCGGGGCCACCGAACCAAACCTGTGACGAAAGGCAACCCGGAAGGCACGCGTCGCCGGCGTCGACGCCGACAGCAGGAACTCTCCCGGCATGAGCAGCCCCTCGACCGCGCTTCCCCCGTGCTTCACGAGATCGGCCGCGAAAGGTACCGCCATCGCACAGACCGGCACAGTCACGCCTGCCCCACGCAGAACGCGCATGAAACGCGCAATCGCAGGCGCGCTGTATTCGGCAAGAAACACGGCGTCGGGGTGAACCTCTCGGATCGCGCACACCTGGGATGAAAAATCGCACCGGGCTCCATCGAGAAACGGGACACGCACCACGGTCACGCGCCCCGACCGGAGCGCGGAGGCAAATACGCGAAGCGGGCCTTGCAATTCAGGCAATGCGGCATCGGCCACGACCGCGACAGAGCCCACCTTCTTGCAGACCAGGTGACGCGCGAGCGCGAGACAGGCCTCTTCGGAGGCATCGCTGAGCAGAAAGACGCAGGGCCCGGCGGAAGCCCCGAACCCTCGCGCTGAGGCCACCTGTGCCACAAGGTTCACGTGCGCCGCGTTGAACAGCGGAGCAAGCAACCTGACGCGATGGCGGCTGCACGCCCCCAGGAGCACCACCGGCAGGGGTGTACCGCCGACCACGGGTGCGCCGCCGGATACGGGTGCACCCGATACGGGAATCGAAGGCGCGCCGGGAGAGGTGCCCTCCGCCAGCAGACGCGTTGCTATCGCCAGGCATTTCGCGTCGGAGGAACCGTCGTCGTAGACGTCCACCACGACCCCTCGCCCCCTCCTGTGCCCGGGCCGATTGGCAAGCGACTGGGCCAGTGCCAGACCATACAGACGAGCACGACCATCAGAAGCGTTCACGCCGGTCAGCGAAGCAATAAGTGAAATGCGCATGGAAGGCTCGCCGGTGATCCGCACCGCAGAATCGGCATAGAGGATCTGCGCCAACGCGTCGGCGGGGTTCGCCGTGGTCGCGCGGTCCAGCGCGGCAATGGCCTCGGCGTAACGCCCTGCCCGATAGTCGCGTTCACCGCGTCTGCGGTCCTCTGTCGCCATTCGTGCGACGCTACCAGAGAGCATGGCGGGTTCCGGGGCCGAGGGGGCCGCCGACGAGCGCGCCGCCAGGTTCCCTGAGTTCTCCTCGCACCGCGGGGTCGAACGCGGCAACAACGCGCCGAGAAACGCGAAGGTCGCCACCAGGAGCAACACCAGCGGATACCCGACCCCGGACCCGCCACCGCGGGCTTCCTGCGATTCCCCGACGCACGACTTACGCACGCGCAACGTGGGTTCGCGCGAGGGGTGGCGGGCGATAGCGTCCCCGGCGTGCCGCGCGAGCGCGTCCGAGGATAAAGGCGCAGGAAGCGCGGATGGGACCGCACGCGACCCGGGCGCGTCCCCGGCGTGTGGTCGCTGCGAGCCATCTTGAAGCGCCTCGCGTTCAGCGTCGCTCGCGGGCGCGGAGGAGCGTTCAATCTCGCACACAATGGGGGGCGCCACGTCCTCCCCGCCGCCCGGCTCGCGCACACAGTCAAGGTGACGCTCCACGTCGCGCGAGAGCGTGGCTGCGTCGGCATAACGGTCGCTCGGGCGCGCCTTCACGCAGCGCGCCAGGATGGTCCGTCCGGCCTCGGTCAGGGACGGCTCCAGGTCGCGCAACGGCGCCAGGGGAAAGACGGGCGACGGGACCTTGCCGCAGAGCAGGTACACCATCGTGGCTCCCCAGGAATAGACGTCGGAGCGCTCGTCCGGCTGAACGGTCTCTCCCCACTGCTCGGGAGCCGCGTAGCCAACCGACCCGGAAGGCAACGCGTCACCACTGCGTTTGCCTGGCACGAAGCGACGAGCCAGCCCGAAGTCGACCAGTTTCACGGTGCGTTCGGGGCTGAGCATCACGTTCTCGGGCTTGAGGTCGCGAAAAATCAAAGGCGGACGCTGACCGTGCAGAAAGACGAGCAGGTCAGCAATCATCAGGCCATACGCGAACGCGT
>JAJXVI010000157.1 GCA_021782195.1 bacterium
GTCCGCAGGAGCCGGACGATCGCCTTCCTGACTGTCTGGGTCGGGTTCGCGCTTTGTGCAATCTTCTCGTCGCACGTCGCGTGGCCGGCACCCCGGGTGCGCCCGTCCCCTCATTGCAGGGGAGGTCGCACCCCCCCTGCGCCCCAGCCTCGTGCCACCGGCCTGCCCGTCTCTCCGTCCGAGTCCCCGGTTCTCCGCGCAACGGCGTGGCCGGCAGCCGACGTTCTCTTCCACCGCGACCCGTACTGGCGGGGAGCCGACTGTGCGTCCTCGGTCGACCTGGGACACGACCGCGTGCTCTGGCTCTTTGGCGATACATTCATTGTCCCGCACAACGACCGCGCGCGAGTCACCCCCGCCGCAACGCGCACGGTACCTGCGAACCAGCACGGCAGCCTTCCGCGCAAGATCGATCGTGAATCGCCATCGGCCAGGAGAGGGAAGGCGTGTAAGCGCCGGCTCGATGCCCTCATTGTTCGTAACAGCGTGGCCATCGAACGCGGCGACAACCCGTCGCGCGCGGCCATTCGCTTCTACTGGCGAACGCGGGGGGGACGTCCGTCCGCATTCTTTCCCCCTCCCAGCGCAAACCCGGCGCGCGGGCGAAAAGCACAGGGTCCCACCGCAAGAAGACACGCTGATCGAGGACGCGTGCGGTGGTACTGGCCCGGCACGGGGATTCGCCTGGGCAGGGTTCTCCTGATCTTCATGCTGGAAGTCATTCCCGCACGTGGCGGGCTGGGATTTTCGCTTGCGGGAAGTCGCATCGTGGCCGTGACCGATCCCGACGAGCCTCCGCCAGCCTGGCACTTCAAGAACCTGACCGTGCCCAACCTCCCACGCAACCTCCTGCTCGGAACGGCAGGTCTCCTGTCGTACAGTGGTTATCTGTACGCGTATACCCAGCTTGGGTCTACCCAGAACGCGTACGTCATTCGATGGCCCCTGCGTGACGCTCGGAAAGGCAGGCTCACCCATCCGGAGTGGTACAGTCGCCATGGATGGACCACACGCAGGGGCGAGGCATTTCTCCCGGTGGCCCTGTTCGGTCACGCAACAACCGAGTTTACGGTGACGCGCGACCCTTCGAGACACCGGTTCATCGAGATACAATCCACAGGTTTCGGGCCGGCAACCCTGACCGCCCGCACCGGCGCACGTCCAGAGGGTCCGTGGAGCCACGCGCAGGCCTTCTACCGTCCCCCCGAGTCTGCAAGCGCACAGGCGATGGTCTACGCAGGCAAAGCTCACCCGGAGCTACGAGGAGGAGACGCGCTCATACTGACCTATGTGGCCAGTACGCTGTCATTTTCCTCACTGCTGCACGATGAGCGCCTCTACTATCCACGCTTTGTCCGCGTCACGCTCGCCCCGATGCGTCGAAGGTCAGCGCGCGGTGTCCCTGTCAGCGCCCTCAGCAGGTGAATTGAAGACGGTTCCCGCAAGTTTGTTCACGACACCCGTGACGTTCACGTTCCGCGTGTCCATCATCTTGCAGAATGCCGCCGCCACGGAAAAACCGACCGTCAACGCGAGCCCTGCCTTGCACATTCCCTCGAACGCCTTGCCCATGGCCGCCCAGTCGTCAAGCGGCGCCTGTTGCGCAGGCAATCGAGCCTGGGTCTGCGCCAGTGTCTCTGAATCCGTCATTCACACCACTCCAAGCTCTCCCGTTCCATGACGGGACACGTCGTTCACCAGGATTCACGAACCGCGAGTTGCACCCTCCCGGTTGTGTGGAGACCGCAAATCGCTACCCCGCCGGCAACTGCAGATCCGCCTCTCTCTCCACGGCCTGGGCCACGACCGCCTGCAGGCGAGGAAGGCCGTCCACCGCAGCAACCGCTCGGGACAGCAAGCCCAGTGCGGGCCGAATCCAGTTGCGAAACCAGGTCTTGTTCTTGACCAGACTCAAATAGCCATAGGCGCCGAGCGCCTGCATGAGACGCTGCAGACTGACAGCCGCATATCGGTCGCAGAAAGCGTCGAACGCCAGTCCGACCGGCCGCCCGACCTCCGCGTGATAGAAGCGCAACAACCGTTCCTCGACGTCTGCCGGGAGCGACACATACGGATCGCGCAAGAGCGATGCGAGGTCGTATTGTGCGGGTCCGAGACGGGCACCCTGAAAATCGAGCACCCATACCTGACTTCCCTCCAGAAACACGTTCTGGGACTGAAAATCGCGATGCATTGCCACCTGGGGTTCACGCAGCACACGCTGCGCAAGCGTTGCAAAATCGGCGTCAAGCGCCATGTCGCGAGAGCAGTCCCAGCCGAGGTGAAGGCCGAGAAAATTCTCGCGGAAGTACGACGTCTCCCAGCGCAGGTCGGTCTCGGAGAAAGGTCTGCTCACCATCTCGTCACAGCAATGACGGGCCTCCAGGGCCTGCAACTGGCCCAGCACGCGCAACACGGAGGTATAAGCGTGGTAGACCTCGGTCGAGTGGGCCCCGTGGGTCAGCACAATGTCCTGCAGCGCCTGGCGACCCGCGTCCTGCAAGACGGCAATACCGGTCTCGTCCGACCACAGATGGAGCAACGGAACCGGCAACCCTCTCTCGCGCAAGAAACGACCGATGGAAACGTAGTTGACAAACTCGCTTCGACTGGGCGTTACACAGACGACGACCGAGCGTCGTTCGTCTGTCGACTCCACCCGGTAGAACGAGCGGTCAGAGCCACCCGTGGCGATATGGGTGACACGCAGCGTGGCATCGGCGTCGTACATGTGCCGCAACAGGTCCGCCCAGGCGGGTGGAAGGTCGCTGCAGCGCACCGCGTGCATCGTCCCAGGGAACGCCTGTGCGGGGTAGGTTGCGGGAGGCGGAGCAAGAAGAGGCAGGGTCACGTGGGGGTCCTCCATTTCAGGCGGCTATCACAAGGTCATCCAGAATCACGGCGCGATGCGCTGCAAACCCGTCCTGAAGACGGGTGCCAGCAAGCACCACGCAATCAGACAGGCACACGTCACGACCGATCGCGCACCTCGGTCCTATCGCGACGCAGCCGGACAGGCGGGCGCCCGGGGCCAACGTCGCATCGGGAGCCACCATGACGCCGCCAGGCGGTATCTCCACTCCGGGCAGGCACGGTCCACGTCCTTCAAGGATGTCACGATGCAGATCCAGGTAGGCCGACATGTGTCCCAGGTCACGCCAGTAGGTGGACGCTGGAATGCGCACCGCGCGCACGCTGCCGGGCTCGCGAGCGATCTGTTCGCGCAAAGCGGGAACCACGGAGGCCTTGCGATGCGGCTCAAGCCGCTGCAGAAAGCAACGCGAAAGAATGTACACGCCGCACAACGTAAGGCGGGCCGCGACGGTCGCGGTGCCGCGTATATCCAGTACCCGTCCCGCTTCGTCAATCCCCACGGCGTTGAAGCGAGGATCGTCGACAAGTGCCAGGGTTGCCGCCGCGCCGGTCCGCTGATGACTGTCGATGACCGACGTGATGTCCAGGTCGGTGACGATGTCGGCGTTGTGCACCAGAAGTGCCCCGTCCTGTTCCCCCCAGGCGCGAAAATGGGCAATCCCGCCACCGGTATCGAGAATTTCAGGCTCGTACACCGTGTGCACCCGAGGCCGTCCATTCCGACGCAGAGCAACGTGAGCCTCGATGACCGGGGCCATGTGGTGGAGGTTGAGGCCCACGTCCTCGATCCCGACTGCCCCCAGCCGGTCGAGGATGAGGTCCAGAATCGCGCGATTGGCCACAGGCACAAGCGGTTTCGGAAGTCGATCGGTCAATGGGGAAAGACGTGTCCCCAGGCCCGCGCACAACACCACGGCTCTCATTCGCTGCCCCTCACTCCAAGACGCTCATCGGTACAGAAGAAACTCTCGTCGCATCGCTTCAAAGACGCGAAGATCCTCTGCCCACGACGCCACGATCCGGCTGGCCGCAACCCCCCCGTCAATCTGCGAACGCAACCTGGTGCTCCCTGCCAGGATGTCGATGGGCATCTTCACGGCTTCGTACTCGTACGGTGGCTGCTTCCAGGAAAAACTCCCGCCGTACAGACGACGGAGAGCGACAAAGAGGGCTACGGCCATCTGCACGGAACGAAACGAGTCACGATCTACCACGTGAATGGCGACACCACCACAGGTCTGGCGTGCGTGTTTCTGGAACGTCGGCTCGAACTGCAGTGGACGAAATATCACACCGGGCAGTTCTTCTGCGTCAAGTGCGCGCGCAAGATCCACCCCGTCGACCCACGGCGCCCCCACAATCTCGAACGGGCGCGTCGTTCCCCTGCCCTCGGAGACGTCGGTACCTTCCACCATGCACATCCCTGGATATACGATGGCGGTGTCCAACGTCGGCATGTTTGGCGACGGCATCACCCAGGGGAGACCGGTGTCGGTAAACCACTGCCTGCGTTCCCAGCCTGCGATACGTACAACGTGCAGGTCGCACCCGATCTGCTCGGTCTGGTTGAACATCGTGAGCAGTTCACCCATTGTCATGCCGTGCCGGACCGCAACGGGAAATCTTCCGACAAACGACGCAAAGGCAGGTTCCGCGAACGGTCCTTCAAGATCGACGCCGTTGAGGGGATTGGGACGGTCCAGCACGCAGAGCGGAATCCCACGCTCGGCGCAGGCCTCCATGACCAGGGTGGCGGTCCACAGGAAGGTATAGTAGCGGGCTCCTACGTCGAACAGATCGACGAGCATCGCATCGAGGCCGTCCAGGGTGTGAAGCGGGGGTTTTCGGTGCTCGCCGTACAGACTGTACACGGGAAGGTCGAGGCGCGGATCGTGAAACCCCTCCCACTCGACCATGTTGTCCTGCGTGGTGCCCCATATCCCGTGCTGCGGACCGAACAACGCGCCCACCGAAAAATCCGGTCGCCCGACCAGAAGATCAATGGCGTGCCGCAGTGACGCATCCACGGAGGCCTGATTCAGCAGCAGACCGACGCGACGGCCCCGCAGTACACGCAGAACGTCCTCGGCCTGGGGCGCGGAAGCGACCAGGAGATCGAGCCCGGTCGCAACGGGCGGCACCCGCAGACCGATACGTCGACCTGGCCGTTCAAGTTTCGCTGGCACCCTGCTCACCTCCCACGCGCCAATCGCTGGCGTTGAAAAAAATTCTTTGCATGCTACAGCCTCGAGGTACGACAACCCTGCAACAAAATCCTTCTTCCCAGACAACCCCCGCATGACACCCGCGAACCGCACGAATCAGCGAATTATTTTCAAAGCGACTGTCCGGAGCCCTGTCCGCCCTCTCCAAGGATTTTACAGGACCATTGCAGAAGAGGGGCGGGCTTATGATGGGCGCACGAGAAGTGCGCTGCACGAGAGCCCCAACTGCTGGCAACAGGCCAGGCTCATCGCCGACCGGCGACGCGACCCCAAAATACGACGAGGTGCACGATGTTCTACCAGTCGCCCTTTGCAACCCCCGCGGCGGCACCCGCCGCCCCCCCGGCCTTCAATGAAGTCAGCCAGGCTCTGCGCCAGGAGACGGCGGGCAACACCTTCGCATACCTTGTGGAAACGCGTAAACTCTGTCTCGCGGTATGCAGCGCCGAAGAGGTCGCAACGGCCATGCGGTCCGCGTCCCCTGGTTTCGATCCGAAAAAAATCTTCCACCAGGAACTTCAGAACCAGATCCTGGCCTTTGCCCTGATGCGCATCCTCCCCGAAAATGTGCTCAAGAACTGCATCCAGGCTGCAGCAACAGAAGTACCCGGAGCGCCGCCGTCGAGTTCCGCCGGCCGGCTCGCGCGCGAACTCGAGTCCGCCGCCGGGGAAGACGAGCAGATGGTGGCAGCGGTGCAGGAGGCGCTGGTGGCACAGCCGTTGTTCCGCCTGGCGAGCCAGCAGCCAGAGATCTTCAAGGCGTTGGAAGAGACGTACGAGCAATGCGCTTCCTACGCGAACCAGTTGATGGGCAGTCTCCGAGCCTCGATGTCGATGCTCGCGAACACCGCCGGCAACCCGGCGTCCCTTCCTCAGCAGCCCGCGAATGCGTCTCCCACCTGGACGCAATCGCTCGGGAACAGCGCCGCTGCAACACAAAGCACCTGGTCGGCGAACAGCACGCGACCCGCTTCCGCACCCGTATCGCAGGACGGTGCGTCCGCGGCAGCAGACGGAGCGTCCGCGACAGCAGACGGTGCGTCCGCGACAGCATCCGAAAATGCCGAGGCCGGTGCGTCGTCCCCAACGTCCCCGGCACCCCCCACGGCCTGACATACGTCTCCGTGTTCCCGCTTTCGTCCCCCTCCCCCTCGCCAGAACTCG
>JAJXVI010000158.1 GCA_021782195.1 bacterium
CGTCACGATCCTGTCACGCGTCACCGGGGTCCACGTGTTCCGAGGCATGACGTTCACGCGTCATTTCCAGCAGCGACTGCTTCAATCGGCCCTGTGTCCGCGCGGTCGGGGAGCCCACCAGGGAAACCGCGCGGCGCGCAGAAACGGAAGGGGACTCGCGGACGGGAGTGAATGCAGTGGACCTCAGAGGGAAACGCATCTTGGTGACCGGGGCAGGAGGCTTTCTCGGCCGGCACGTGATGAACGCGTTGTGGCGTCGGGATCCTACCGACGTCTTCGCGCCCACCAGTGCGGAGTGCGATCTGCGCGATGCGAGCAGCCTGGCTGCCGTGCTCGGGGAATGCCAGCCGCATCTCGTCATTCACAGTGCGGGCAAGGTGGGGGGAATCGGGGCCAACCAGGAGCGCCCGGGTGAGTTCTTCTATGAGAACGCACTCATGGGGTTGAACGTGCTTGAACAGAGCCGCCTGGCCGGGGTAAACAAGGTCGTGGCGGCCGGTACCATCTGTGCCTATCCCAAATTCACCCCCGTTCCGATGCGGGAGAGCGACCTGTGGAGCGGCTACCCGGAGGAGACCAACGCCCCGTTCGGCCTCGCATCAAAGATGCTCCTGGTGGGACTGCAGGCCTACCGCCGGCAGTACGGCTTGAATGGCGTGTTCCTGCTGCTGGTCAACATGTACGGCCCGCACGACAATTTTGACGAGAGGTCGTCGCACGTGCTGCCGGCCCTGATGCGCCGCTGCCTCGAGGCCCGTCAGCAGGGCCGCGACGTGATCGCCGCGTGGGGGAGCGGGCAGGCCACGCGCGAGTTCCTCTACGTCGAGGACGCCGCCGAGGCGGTCGTGCTCGCTGCTGAGCGCTACGACGAAGGCGAGCCGATCAACCTGGGAGGTCACGGGGGCGAGATCTCCATTGCGCGACTGTTCGAGAAAGTGGCCGCGGTGTGCGGCTACACGGGACGGGTAACGTGGGACGCTTCCCGCCCGGACGGCCAGCCGCGGCGCATGCTGGATAGCGGACGGGCGCGCGAGCGGCTGGGCTGGGTGCCGACCACGCCGCTCGAGGAAGGGCTGCGCGCGACGCTGAACTGGTATCTGTCGGCGTCATCCGGCGTCTCTCCACGCGAGCCGAGCCTGGTGAGGCGTTCCAGCCTCCACCGGCGTTGAGGCCTGCCCTGAGCGCCGTCACGGCGGACGTTGCCACTCCTCTCCTGGCGCCGCGCTTTCGCGTGACCGCCGTGGTGTCAACGTGGGGAATGGAAGCTTTCATGGACGGGTGTCTGCGCGATCTGACCTCACAGACGCTGTACGCGCAGGACGCCATGGAGATCGTGGTGATCGACAGCGGGTCTCCCGAAGGTGAGCAGGCGATTGTCCGCGCCTGGCAGCGCTCCCATCCCCGAATCGTCTACTGCCGAACCGAGCGCGAGACCATCTATGCGGCGTGGAACCGCGCTGTGCTGGCGTCGCGTGGCACGCTCCTGGTCAACGCCAACTGCGACGACCGACACGCGCCGGATTGCTTCGAGCAGATGGCGCAACTGCTGGAGCGAGAGTCGGTCGGCCTGGCGTACGTCGATGCTCTGGTCACCTCAAATCCCAATGAGCGATTTGAGGCACACAACGCGAAGACCGTCTGGTGCCTGCCTCCCTTCAATCTGCGCCAGGCGCTGCTAACCTGTCCCTACGGTTGCACGGTGATGTGGCGACGCGATGTCCACGCGTCGCTGGGCCTCTTTGACGAGGCTTTCACCATCGCAGGCGACTACGAGTTCTTTCTTCGCGTGTCGCTTGCGCATGGCGCGGCCCACCTGGCCCGTCCCCTGTCGCTGTACCACGAGAGCGCAGGCAGCGTCTCTCATCGTGACCCCGCCCGGCTGGATCGCGAACTGGCTCGCTTTCTGCCGCGCCTGCGCCGGTGGACGTGCATCGAGCGCATCTATCCGTCACTCGAGCGTGGCGCGGCCACCAGGTCGCCCAGCGACGGCTCGGACATCGTTCGGGAAGGGTGCACAGCCCCGGAAGACTTTGCGAGCGCCCACCTCGACTTTGGCAACCTGCTGCTTGATCCGCGCCTGCGAGGTAGCGCCCCCGATGCCGAGTTCCACTATCGGCGTGCGCTGGAACTGGCAGGACCGAGGCCGGCCATTTTGTGGAACGTGGCTCAGGCCCTTCGCCTGCAGGGACGCATCGAGGAGGCTGATGCCACCCGCGCGGTGGCCGTGCGCCGGAACCCTTCCCTGGAGGGGTTACCCCCCCAATCGTTGATCGGTGTGCGCCACCCGGTGCTGAACAGAATGCCCCCGGTCGTGTACGAAACGTGGGTTCCGTTCTCCGTCCCCGCCACCTAGACTCCGGGGAAGACGAGAGGAACCCTCTGGCGATGTGTTATAATCCGCGAACGCGACCCGCCGCCACGCCGCGATCGTCGAGCCGGATACGGCCGAAACGCGGCGCGAGCGAGCGGCCTGTCGTCGCAAGAGAATTCCCGCCGCCCTCGAGAAAGCCGCGCTGCAAAGGGCCGGACACCGCTACGAGATCTGCGGGCGGCGCCAGGGTCTGCACGTCCATCACCGCCAGCCGGTCTGCCGCGGAGAAAGCAACGACTTGGGGAAACATCGTGGTATTGTGCGCCTCCTGCCACTCCGCTGTCCACGTGCGGGGTCGGCGGCCGGTTGCGGGAGATCGGTCACCGACGGAGTGTGGGCGGTGCTGAGCGGGTGCGTGCCTGCGCGCCACTTCGTCCTGCCCGAACCGAGCCGGGGGCGGCCAGCAACGGCATCATCCGTCTCCGACGTCTGTGCGCTGTTCGGGCTGACACAGGCGACGCCAGTGAGACGCCCGGTGCTCCACAGCCTCCGGCCCGAGCCGGGCCGCCGTTGCCTGATATGCTTCCCAGATTGCGAGCCGGAATTGCGGATGGATCGACTGGGGGTAGTACGTCGGCCAGTCGCATCCGTTCAGCAGACTCAACGCTTCTTCCCAGCTCGTGACGTGCGCGGACTCTTGAATCGGAGGGGGCATCCCTTCCGTTGCGCTTCCGGCAAGATCGTACAAGAAGACTTCATTTGTCACCGTCCAGAATGACTTCCACTCGTCCTCTTCCCGGCAGCCCATCAATGTGACCGAGAACCCTGCGCCCCCGCATTTCAAGATCTCCGTCCCCTCACTGAGATGGATGTCGTAGACGGGCGCCTCCCAGTCGCCGGATTCGGAGGACCACCGCCGGTCGAAACCGTCAGCGTCCTCGTGCAGTTCGAACTCGTAGACGCCGCTGAACATGTGTCGATAACGCCCACGACAATTCTCCTCACACCAGGCGGAGAGTTCCTGTACTCTCTTGCCGGTGCACTCGTCACGCCACTCGGCGGCATACCACACGATCCAGCTCGGCCGCCAGGGATCCACCGAGTAGAGAATCTCAGTGAGACCGTCCATGCTGAAATGGTCGTCCGTGAAATCGTCCCATCCCACGTAGAGCGTTTGCTTCGGCCGGCGGGGCCCATCAAGAGAGCGCCAGCCAGCAGGCCGCCTGACCAGGTCACGCGGGAGCCCAAGCCTCGCGTCTTGCGCCAGAAGCGGCCGGGCAGCCGCGGCGTCCGCGAGCTGTTGCGCGGACGGCTCATTGATGGTGAGTTTCAGGCGAATCAGGCAAAGAGGTAGAAACCACTCCGGGCACGCGGCGAACAGGGTCTGCGCCTCAACGAGCGCGTGCCGCGACAGGATGCTGCGCAAGCGTACATCCTGGGTAAGGGAGAGGGTCGCCTCCGCGGGCCACGGTTCGGTGTCGTAGAATCTCAGCTCGAGACCGCACCCCATGACTCCCTGTCCCTCGTCCGTCCAGTATCCCGCAGCGACGACAATCTCGTACAGGCTGGCAGCAAAGGCTCCCCATTTCTCTCGCATGGGCGCGGTCGAATCGTCGGCTCCGCTGAACGCGTCACGCCCGTAAGAGATCTCAAACGACGCTTCGTCCAGGTGAAAGGGCTGGAATACGCGCTCCAGATCCTGGATCCACGGAATCGCGTACCGTGCCCAGGTTGTGGGCTCGATGCCGTGAGGACCGCGGTGCTCACGGCCCTACCGGTCTCCGCGCGTGAAGCTAAACTCCTGGGCCCTGCCTCCCGGGCCCGTTTTCGGGAGATTGCACCGCGCCGCCACTTGCAGAAGCCTTCCCGGTGGCACATTCAGGTCAAACGGCAGATTGTCGTCCATCTGGCTCTCCTCTGGGATGTCTTTTCGACAGAAGGTGCTCGTGTTGCTCGTCGCGTGGGAGCGTCTGGCTGCGCATGGGAGACGGTGCGATGCGCCCTGGCGGCCCTTGAGCAGCGGTCTACAGGCGCCCCACCGTCTCCCACGGATGGACCGGATCGGTGAAGTGCCCCCAACGGGCAACGTCCACCAGTTCTCCAGCGGCAAAGCACTCCCCGCTCATCCTCAAGCTCGAGTCCAGGCAGCGCGCCAGTCGCCGGACCGCTACGTCTTGCCCCGGGGGCGTCTCGATGCCCAGCACCCGCGCCTCTCGATCCCCCGGAAACCAGCCCAGCGTCACGCGCGCCTCGCTCGCCAGTCCGAGCTCTACGACGAATCTCGCGAACCGCCGCGCGTGCATCCCTCCGGCCCTATCAGCCTTGTGGAAGTCCTTGCCAGACCAGGCGCCACCACCGACCGGAATGCGAGGACCGTAGGCATCCATCACGAGCTTCTTGCCGGACAGGCCGTTGTCTCCCTCTGGCCCGCCCACCTCGAAAGCGCCGGCACCGTTGACAGTCAGTTGCTCGGGTAGCGCCGGGGAGAACCCGGGCAGACATACCGCGACGGCCTGCAACTCCTCCTCGAGCGCCCGGCGCACCTCGCGGTGCAACGCCACTCCGTCTGCCGCCGAGTGCTGTTGGATGGAGCACGTGAAGTCAGCCAGCGACCACTCGGACGGTCGCTCGGCAACGACGACGAGCACCTTTCCGTCAGGTCCCAGTCGAAGGGCAGGGATCTGCTCGCGCAGCGCGTGCAGGCGACGGGCCAGTCGCGCGACGAGCCACTGCTCCACGGGCAGGGCGTTGGTCTCAGCCAGGTCGTTGGCGTAGCCGATGCAGACTGCCTGATCGTCGGCAACCTCACGGAGCTCCGCCTCGCCGTCCTCCAGGGGCCCCAGGCACAGCGCGGTGTCGACGACGAGCTCCGCTGGAGACGGGGGCCACCCCGGACCATACCCCGCGGAGCGATATACGTCACGAACGACCCGCGCCACGTCGATGTCAGTCGCGTCCTTGCAGGCAACCCGTCCGGTCACGAACACCCGGTGCCGATGCACCGCGACCTCCACCCCGACCAGGGCGCGCTGCTCGCGCCTGATACCCTCCGCCACAATGGCGTCGGCGATGGCGTCGCACAGTTTATCCGGATGGCCCGGAAATACGAACTCGGCAGCCCGAAGGCGCGTTCTCATGGTCACCCTCCAAGGTTGATGGTCGTGATATAGTTTGCGCTGTCCGCGAGGTCGTGCGGGTTCGCCCTGGGTCCGATGAGGGCAACTGCAATCCTCGCGGCGGCAAGCGTTGCGCGATGCTCGCCTCGCGGAGCCCCCACCCAGCCGTCCGTGACCACGAGTGCGCGCCGCACCCGGTTGTCCGACATGTGCCTGGCCACGCAGGCAATGTCGGTGCCGCCGGTCGACTTGCAGACGCCCCGGCGCAACTCGGCCAGACTCACCTCGGCGACCTGGGTCGAAAACAGATGCACCACCGGATGAACCAGGGGCTCGCAGTCGAGCACCGCGCCATAGAGCGCTCCTCGGATCGCGTGCACACTGCCGGAGACGTCCAGGTACACGTGCACGCGCTCGCCCGCCGGCACAGTGAGCCGCCAGGGCAGCCGCGCCGTATGGAGCAATGGCTCGAAGCCCAGGGCCCGCAAGACCGCAGATCGGCGGTCGAGCGAGGGGAGCGGGGTCGTGACCGGGTGGGCGTCGAAATGCGGGCGACGGATCAGGCCGCCCGCCCCTTCGACCGCCACTTTCCGAATCAGGCTGCGCAACACGCCACGCTTCGAGGGTTGGCGTATCGGCTGGACTCTGGTCTCCTGGAGCGCGTCCGCGAGAGACCGCCCGCGGATGGGGTCAGGCGGCTGCGGCCATTCCTCCACGATACCCCGAATGATGTCGAACAACACCGGGGAGCGATTCTCCAGATCTCCCGCCATCGCACCCTCCGGGTCGTGGCCTCCGAGCAACGGAACGCCCGCAACCG
>JAJXVI010000159.1 GCA_021782195.1 bacterium
AGACGCCGCCCGTGAAGCTTCGAATATCGTCAAGGGCCAGGTGGCACGCCTCAAACCTCTTCACAAGGCAGCGATCCTTCTACACGCCTTGCGTGACGAAACGACGCGGGAAGTCACGCGGGGGCTGAGAGAGTTTGAGGTCAAAGGGCTTCTGGCCGAGATTGACCGGCTGCCAGACTGTACTTCGGTGGAGACCGTGGCGGTGGTTCACGAGTTTTTTCACATCCACCGCCTTTTTTCGAGTCTTGGGGACGCGCTCGAAACATCTGACGACATCCTCAAGGCAGTCGAGCGCTGGGCCTCGCGTCACCCCAGGCGACTTGCGCTGCTGCTCAAGGAGTCGTGGCTTTCGCCGAGGGTCTGACAATCCACTCGGTGGTGATTTCAGAGCGAGTTGTGGAAATCGTGGTGTGGACTGAATCCTGCTCTGTCCGGACGGGTGTGGAGTCAAGCGGGTTCAACGGGTCACTGCTGATAGCCGGGTCCTGACTGTCGGGTCTGACGATGTTCCAGGTCAGATCTCCAGGAAGTCGTATCAGCTCTGTGACCGCGCGCAGGCCGCAGTTCCTTACGCTTGTGCAGGTCGCGTACGCTTCTGGGAGGTCCACGTACATCAGGTTGCGTGGATCGTGCTGAACTGTCGCGTCGAAGACGCGGATGCTGCTGGTCGCGAGGCAGAAACGGCTGCTTGCAAGCAGCAGCAGCAGCAGCACCTGCAAACGCAGGGCAGAACGAAGCGGGCGGCGCTCAATCTCGTCGAAGACGTTGCGAGGTCGTTGAAGCCGACGCAGGATGAGCGTCCCGGTGAGCAGGAGCGCGGACACCAGGGCTGCTCTTTCGAGACCGATTTCAAGATCAGGACCGATGACGCGAAGCACCCCTCCCCAGTCGAGGCTTCCAACCAGGGTGCACCGTGCACTCCACAGGGCAGCGACGACGAGCTGGGGGGCCAACAACGCAAAGATCCAGCTCTGTTCACGTCGCTCCCGGAACGCCCCACGAAGGAGGAAAAATTCCAGGAGTCCTGCGCCGAGCACCAGTTCGGGGGGAACGTGGCTGAGCATCACAAACACTGTGAACGCGACGAGCGCAAGCACGGCCAGCGGAAATTCAATGAGTATCACGTGTGTGGCTCGCTTTCTGGAAGTGGGGCGGCCAGGTCGGAAGGCGCTTCTCTCAACCGCGCCTCGAAGGCCGTGATCTGTTGGCGCATCTCCAACGGGATGCGGCGAGGACGCCTTGATTCGTAGTCGTAGCACACAAGTTCCGTGCTGGCCTGGGCCACGGGGCGTCCGGTGGTCTCTTCGCTCAACCGGTAGTGCATGGTGAATGAGGCGTTTCCGAAGCGGGTGACGCCCAGGCGCACCAGGACCGTCTCGCCGAGCGTGGCGGGGCTCAAGTAGCGGCACTCCACCGAACCTACGATGAAGTTGAACGCCTTCACGTCGCGCAGTCCGCTCATGGAACAGAAGTATTCCTGGCGGCCGAACTCCATGTAGCTGAGGTAGACGGCGTGATTGACATGACCCATCGCGTCCATGTCGCGGAAGCGCACGGGCACGCGGGCTGTGAATGGGAGATCCATGGCGAAGGCTTCTCCGCGAACTGTCCTCTCCCTTCGTCAATGCCTGCGTGCCCGACGCGTTTTTCTGGGTGGCCAGGATTGTGCTCGCCTGGCGGGAAACCAACGATGGACTATGACTCGTCCCCCGCACGGCGCCGCCTGTTCCGGACTTTTTGAGGCCGGCGTCCCCTTTTATCGTCCGGACTACAACGTGGTTGAACACCCATCTGACGTGGGGTTCGAACTGCGCGCTTCCTCGCGCGCCCGGTTGTTCGCCGACGCGACGCTTGTCTACTACGACATGCTGGTGGGGTTGGACCGGATCGTTCCTCGGCTGGACCGCGTCGTCGAAGTCACCGGGCTTGACGATGGCGACCTCATGGTGACGCTGCTGTCTGAGTGCATTATCCTGACTGAGGTGGAGCAGATTCTCTTCTGTCAGGCGCGCGTCGAGGAGATCCAACCGGATCGGCTCGTTCTGAGGTTGTGCGGAGAACCGGTCGATGAGACGCGTCACGTCTTCGAACTCGGCATCAAGGCGGTGACCTACCACGCGCTGTCGGTCACCGCAAATGCGGACGGCTCGTGGCGCGCGCACGTGGTGTTCGATATATGACGCCGGATGCGTTCCCGAAAGATGACGGCGACGCGCCCCCTCGAAGCGCGTTGCCGAATAACCAGGGCTTGAGTCAAGGAGGTGCGATGGGCGTCAATCTACGCAAGATCAATGACTGGACGTGGGAGATTCCGCGCGAGGCCGACATGCTTGTGAGCGGACGGGTGTTTTCGAGCGCCGCGCTCCTCGCGTCGATCCGGGATGACCTGAGTCTCGAGCAGGTTCGCAACGTCGCCCATCTGCCGGGAATCGTGGGCCATTCCCTTGCCATGCCGGATATTCACCAGGGATACGGCTTCCCAATCGGTGGGGTTGCGGCCACGCGTGAGGTCGACGGGGTCATTTCTCCAGGCGGGGTCGGGTACGACATCAACTGTGGCGTTCGCCTCGTAACCATGGCTCTCGACGAGCGGGATGTGAGCGCTCGTCTGGATGCGCTTGTGGGTGCACTGTACGCGGCGGTCCCGGCCGGGGTCGGCGCATCGAGTGGATTTCGCAAGCTCGGTGAAAGCGAGTTGCGGAAGGTCGTGACCGAGGGGGCACGCTGGCCCGTGGCCCACGGTCACGGAGACGCAGACGACCTGCTTCACATCGAGGAGGGGGGCTGTCTTGAAGGGGCGGAGCCCGACGCCGTCAGTGCCCAGGCCTATGCGCGTGGTCGGGAGCAGCTCGGGAGCCTGGGATCCGGGAACCACTTTCTTGAGGTGGAGGTTGTGGACGAGGTGTTTCGTCCCGACGTGGCTGACGTGCTTGGCCTGCGGAAAGGGGGCGTGGTGTTTGCCATTCACTCCGGCTCCCGGGGCCTCGGTCACCAGGTCTGCACCGACTACCTGCGCGTCATGGACCGGGCCATGGCGAAGTACGGTATCACGCTTCCGGATCGTCAACTTGCCTGTGCCCCTCTTCGCTCGGAGGAAGGTCAGGCATATTTTCGCGCCATGAAGGCTGCCGCCAACTTCGCATGGGCCAACCGACAGACCATGACAGGACTTGCCCTCGGTGCGTTCGAGCGGGTTTTCGGAATGGGGCGTGGGGCACTGGGGGTCCGGCTGCTTTACGACGTCTGCCACAATATTGCGAAGATCGAAGAACACGTGGTGGAGGGAGCGTCGATGCGCGTCTGCGTTCATCGGAAGGGGGCCACGCGGGCGTTTCCTCCGCATCATCCACTCACGCCGGTCGCCTATCGAGAAGTCGGTCAGCCCGTCTTCATCCCCGGGGACATGGGGCGTTGCTCCTACGTGCTGGTCGGGCAACCTCGAGGTATGGAGGAATGCTTTGGTTCCTCGTGTCACGGAGCCGGGCGACTGTTGTCGCGTCAGGCGGCGCTCAAAGCCGGAGCCGGTCGGCGTCTCCAGGAGGAGTTGCTGGAACGCGGCGTTCACGTCCGCGCTCGCGGGGTCAAGACGCTTGCGGAGGAAATGCCGGAAGCCTATAAGGACGTCTCAGAGGTTGTTTCCGTGATGGACGCGCTCAACCTCACGCACATCGTGGCGCGCCTGCGTCCCATCGCCTGCGTCAAGGGCTAGCGGGGACGCGTGGGCGTTCCCGCCGCCGGGTCCCCCGCGACGTCCCCGCCGCCGGCTTCCCGCGACGTCCCCCGCGTTGCGCTTCTGTTGCGCGTTTCCGCCGCGCTTGCGGCCCCAAGTCGCTGCAGCTGGCGCGAAGGCAGGCGCCGTCCAAGCGTCCGCTCGATGATGGCGGAAGCCTGGGCGAGTCGTCCGAGATCGACGCCGGTGTGGATGCCCATCCGTTGCAGGAGATAGACCAGGTCCTCGGTCGCGAGGTTGCCCGCGGCGCCTGGAGCGTAGGGGCAGCCTCCCAGTCCGCCGGCGGACGCGTCGAACGTCGTGATCCCGAGCGAGAGGCCGGCCACCACGTTGGCGAGCGCGGTACCGGAAGTGTCGTGGAAGTGGAGCGCCAGTCGACCGAGCGGGACCCGCCGTCTCAACAGTTCGATCAGCCGTTCGACCTCGGTCGGGGCAGCCACGCCGATCGTGTCCCCGAGCGAGATCTCGTCGGCGCCGAGGGCGAGAAGCTGCTCGGTGACTTCGAGCACGCGCTGTGGAGATACCGCTCCCTCAAAGGGGCATTCGAACGCGGTCGACACGTATCCGCGAATGCTTATTCCCATCTCGAGCGCGAGGTGCGCCACTTCTCCGAAAACCGTCAGCGAACGCGCAACGGTCATGCCGATGTTCTTCTCGGTGAACGTGTCCGACGCCGCGGTGAACAGCGCGATGCGACGGATTCCGGCTTCGCGAGCCCGTTCCAGGCCGCGTGCGTTTGGAACCAGAGCGGACAGGCGCACGCCCTCGCGCGGCGAAAGAGCGCCCGCGAGCTCGGCCGCGTCGCCGAGTTGAGGAATGTGCCTGGGACTGACGAAGGACGTGACCTCAATCTCGGTGAGACCGGCGTCGACCAGGGCGTTGACGAACTCTATCTTTGAAGGGGTCGGAACGATGGTCGCCTCATTCTGGAGGCCGTCGCGCGGACCGACTTCCACGATGCGCACGGAGTCGGGAAGCATCAGGAGCCCTCCTCGGGGGCGATGCGCGCCAGCACCGTCCCCATATCGACGAGGTCGCCTGCGCGGTGGACCATTCCTTCGACCACACCGGCGCGCGGGGCTGTCAGGCTCAGCTCCATCTTCATCGATTCGAGCACGAACATCAACTGGCGCTCTTCGACGATTGCCCCGTTCTCGGTACAGACCTTGATCACCGTGCCGGGCATCGGTGCCACCACTTCGTTTCCACCCGTCCCCTGGGGCTTTGCGGCCGGGCCGCGCTCGGCGGTCTCGATCGACCAGGTGCGTCCGCCGGCCCAGACGTGCACCCGCGTTCCTTCCCGTATCGCCTGGAATGCCACGATCCGCCCGTCGATGTCAAGCCACCCACCCCCTTCCTCGATGTTTACGATGCGGCCTGGCACGGGGAGGGCACCGTCGTGACACGTAAAAGTTCCGTCGCTCCCAAGTTCAACTTCGAAGTCAATCCACTCGGCGCGCGAGGCGGCCTTCATTCGCAAACGGCTCACTGGCTTGCTCTCCATCCATTGTTGCTGGCCCACGGTCCGAGGACGGTGCACCCCGTGTCGGCCTGGGTGGCGGTGCGTGCACGCGTGGCACGGCGCATCGTGGCGGTGACGACGAGGGCTTCCAGCGAGGGTGGCGGGGGACGGTAGCCGGCGTCCGGGCGCGGTTCACTGCCGGGGAGGTCCGGCGCGTCGTCCCCGATACGGTACTCCTGCAGGAAGTGCGTGTGCAGACGACCCGCGACGAACTCAGGGTGCGTGAGCAGGGCCTGCAGGAACATCACGTTGGTCGTCACCCCGAGCAGCACGAAACGTCGCAGGGCTTCGCGCATCTTGTCGATCGCTTCTCGACGCGTGGATCCCCAGGTCATCACCTTGGCCAGCATGGGGTCGTGGTGCACGGTCACTTCCGAACCTTCGGCGATGCCGCAATCGACGCGGATGCCGGGGCCCTGCGGGACCCTCATCCGCCGGACGTGCCCGGTTGCGGGAAGAAAGTCGTTGGACGGGTCTTCCGCGTAGATGCGGCATTCCAGGGCGTGCGCGCGTGCAACCAGCTCGTGCTGTGCAAAGGGGAGAGGTTCCCCGGCTGCGACGAGGAGCTGGGTTCGCACCAGGTCGTGCCCCAGCATGAGTTCGGTCACTCCATGCTCGACCTGCAGTCGCGTGTTCATCTCCATGAAATAGAAATTTCTGCTTGCGTCGAGGATGAATTCGATCGTTCCCGCGTTTGTGTAGCCCACGGCACGTGCGGCCGCCACGGCTGCGGCTCCCATGCGTGTGCGGAGTTCGGCGTCGAGGGCGGGAGAGGGTGCTTCTTCCACGACTTTCTGGTGGCGCCGCTGGATGGAGCACTCGCGCTCAAGCATGTGCACGAGATTTCCGTGAAGGTCTCCGAAGATCTGCACCTCGACGTGGCGGGGGCGGTTGAGGTAGCGTTCCATGAACACGCGGGCGTCGCCAAACGCTCGTTCCGCCTCGCGGGAAGCTGCGTCGCG
>JAJXVI010000160.1 GCA_021782195.1 bacterium
ACCTGCGGGTCTCGGCGATGTTGGGGACGGCTCCGCTGCGGGGGACATTCATCGGGCCCGCGTTGTAGCCAGAGAGCGCGGCCTGCAGATTGCCGTGGAAGTGTACGAGCATCAGGTGCAGGTAGCGCGTTCCAGCGGCGATGTTCTGTTGGGGGTCGAACAGGTTGCGCGCACCCATGAGACTTCCAGTGCCTGGCATCAATTGCATGAGTCCGCAGGCGCCGCAGTGGGATACTGCACGGTCGTGAAAGTGCGACTCTGTGAAAATGACGGCTTTCACGAGATAGGGATCTACGTGATAGAGCTTTGCGTATCGCGTGACAATCGGGGCGATATCGAAGCGTACCTGTTGTGTGACTTCCACGATGCGATAGGTCAGGGCGCCACTGCGTGAGGCCAGTTCCCCTCGGTGGTAGGCGGGGGGAACGCGAAGGCGGACCGGTACGCGCTCGACGATGCCAATGTAGATGGGAGGCATGCCGGACCCGCTGTGTGCGGACGAGGGGACGGCTGCAGACGGGGGCATGTCGGCTTCCGCCGTGGAGTGCGCGTCAGGGGCTGTGGGCCGGGACTGCAGGTTCGAGGCCGGCGGCGGAGCAGGTGAGGTTTGAAGCTGCCTGTTCGAGGGAACAACATTGTCGATCCTTCGAACGGGTGCCGCGTTGGCGAGTTGCAGGCAACAGAGGATTGCTGCCACGATAAGCGCCATCAGTGACGCGCCCGCCTTGCGCCACCGCAGTAGAAGTTCTTGCAATTCAGTCTCCCACCTATCTGTGCTGTGCCTCGCCTGAGCGAAGCATGGTCAGGGCACGTAAGCGCCGGCAGGTCCTCGTGGGCGCGAGGGAGTGGCCGGCAGCTGGTGTGCGTGCTTCCTGCGACACGCAAGTTGCGTCGCCACAGGAAGGTGGGGCGTCCGCACTGCGAGTGCGGACTGACTGCCGGCACGAATCGCTGAGGAACGGCGACATGGAAGTCGTGACGGGTAGGTCACGACGTTTCGTGCACTTTGAAGATCCCAGAAGAACGGTAAATTTTCTTGATTGCCCAATGATAGTTCATATTTCGGCACAATGTCAAGACTTGCACCCGCAACCATGGGTGTTCTCGCTCATTCGCGTCATATCTCGTTGTGCTGTGGTTTTCTACAGTTGTTGGGTGTGGCGTACGGCCCTCAGAGTCTCAGCCCGCTGTTGTCGTGTTCGCTTTCTGCGTGAATGGAGGAGGAGTAGAAGGCCTGGGTTGCACGGTGGCGAAGTGAATGCGCTGAGCATTGTTCCGTAGCTTCCGGTGCAACGTGGGAAGGTGAGAATCTGAGATTGCGGCTGTGAAGAAACGACTCGAAAGTATGGAGGAGTCATGAAGAGAGCAATTACGTGGATCCTGGTGGTGCTGTTGCTGGCACTCTTATCCCCAGTGGCCGCGCAGGCGCGTGTGGTGGATCAGGCCGGGTTGTTCAGCGCCAATACGATCGACCGGATCGACCGAGAGATCTCGACTTTGAAGCGTGAGTATCACCGTGACGTTCTCATCGTCACGGTTCCATCTCTCGATGGTCACTCCATTGCGGAGGTAGCGCAGCGTTTTATCAGCGTTCCGATTCAGGAGATCGGTGGCGTCTACATCTTCATTCCGCGGCGCGAGAAGAAGGTTGATCTGGCTGTTGGCGCAAACACGGTGAGCGCAATTCCAGAGTCTCGCAAGATGGACATCAGGAACGCGATTATTTCTCAGTTCAAGAACGGGCGCTTCAACGAGGGCATTCTGGTTGGAGTGAGCATGATTGGCGATTCCTTCAGCGCCCTGCCGAGAGTCGGCGCCGGGGTCCCACCACCCGGTGCCCACGTTCGTACAATCACGACGACCACGACCACGAGCACCCGGCGGATTTATCGGAGTCACGGGGGGCTGGTGGGGGGGCTCGTCTGGTTTTTCGTGCTCATTGTCGGAATCGTCTTTGTGATCGCCATCGTGCGCTCAGTTCTGGGTGGTGTCGGGGGGGGCGGTTCGGGCTATGTTGGTCCGGGCTACGGTGGCGGCGGTCCGGGCTACGGTGGCGGCGGTCCGGGCTACGGTGGTGGTCCCGGCTACGGTGGCGGTGGCGGGGGCGGATTTATGTCCAGTTTCCTCGGAGGTGTTGGCGGTGCTGTGGCGGGCAACTGGCTGTTTGACCGGATGGGTGGCGGGGGCGGAATGGGTCAGGGAATCGATACCGTGACGAACACCACCACAACGACAACGATTGTGGAAGACAATACCTACGCTGCCGGTGACAGCAATTCCGACTGGACCCAGCCAGCCTCGACTGCGGGCACGGGATGGAGCAACGATGGCGGTGGCTCGTGGGATGACTCATCGAACAGCGGCTGGGACAGTGGCGGTAGCTCGAGCGGAAGCTGGGACGGTGGGGCTGACTTTGGTTCCAGCGTCGACTCGGGAGACAGCGGCGGCGACTGGTCGTAGGCGCGTCGCAGTGGGGAGGTGCGCAGCCCTGGGGTAAGAAGCCCCGGGCTGCCCGCGTCGCTGCTCTGTCCCAGCCTCGCCGCGGGTCACGCGACCTCGAAACACCGGAAGCGGGCTCGCGCACTGGCATGTCTCGTGTCAACACAGCATCGAGGTGCGTCGCACAAGCCGGTCTGGCGAGACAGCCACGGGCCAGGTGGGTGGGGCCAGGCACGTGGAGCGGCTGGCCCCACCCCACGTGTGAGGTTACTCGCTGGTCTTCAATACGGCAAGGAAAGCCTCTTGAGGAATTTCCACATTGCCGATCTGTTTCATGCGCTTCTTGCCTTCTTTCTGTTTCTCAAGCAGCTTTCGCTTGCGTGTGATGTCTCCGCCATAGCACTTGGCAAGTACATTTTTTCGCATGGCCTTCACGGTCTCGCGTGAGATGACCCGTCCCCCCAGGCACGCCTGGATGGGGACCTCGAACATCTGCCGCGGAATGACCTCTTTGAGCCGCTCCACGAGGCGTCTCCCCTGATCTTGAGCTTTGTCGCGGTGTACGATGCACGACAGCGCGTCGACCTTCTGGTTGTTGACGAGAACATCCATCTTGACAAGTTCGGCCTCTCCGAACCCCTGCAACTCATAGTCAAGCGAGGCGTATCCTCGTGTGCGAGACTTGAGCTGATCGAAGAAGTCAGTGATGATTTCGGCCAGGGGGAGCTTGTAGCTGAGCAGGCAACGCTTCTCGATAGGAAACTCCATGTTGAGGAACTCGCCGCGCCGTGCCTGGCAGAGGTCCATTACGTTGCCAACGTAGTCTTCCGGGCACATGATGGTGGCGCGTGCGACTGGTTCTTCAATAGACTTGATTTCCATGGCGTTCGGCATCTGGGAGGGGTTTTCAATGTGCAGACGCTCACCCGTGGTCTTCTCGACCCAGTACACGACACTCGGGGCTGTTGCGATAAGATTCAGTCCGTACTCGCGCTCAAGACGCTCCTGCACGATCTCCATGTGGAGCAGCCCGAGGAATCCACATCGGAATCCGAAACCCAGCGCGAGTGAGGTCTCAGGTTCCCAGGTCAGTGCAGCATCGTTGAGCTTGAGTTTTTCAAGTGCATCGCGAAGGTCGTTGTACTCCATGTTGTCTACCGGGTATAGCCCGCAGTAGACCATCGGCAAGACGTCTCGATATCCAGGAAGGGCCGTACTGGCTCCTCTCACTGCATTCGTGATGGTGTCACCGACCCGGGTGTCGCCAATGTTCTTGACATTGGCAATGAGGTAGCCGACGTCGCCCGCAGAGAGACGGGATACGGGCGTCATTGCGGGCTTGAAGATGCCAACCTCGTCGATTTCAAACTCCTTGGCGGTCGACAGAAAGCGGATTCGCTCTCCACGGGCCATCGAGCCATCAACCACCCGAACAAAACAGACGACGCCCCGATATACGTCGTATTGTGAGTCAAAGATGAGTGCTCTGAGCGAGGAGTCCAGGTTTCCAGTCGGGGGAGGTACGCGGGATACGATGGCTTCGAGGGTCTCTCGGATGCCAGTTCCCTCTCTCGCGCTGGTCAGCAGAGCATCATCGGCGGGTAAGGCCAGTATCTCCTCAAGTTCAGAGCGGACGCGATCGGGTTCCGCGGCCGGCAGGTCAATCTTGTTGATGACCGGAATGACTTCAAGGTTGTTGTTGGTAGCGAGGTAGAAGTTTGCAACCGTTTGCGCTTCTACGCCTTGCGAGGCGTCGACCAGGAGCAAGGCACCCTCGCACGCGGCGAGACTCCGCGACACCTCGTACGTGAAATCTACGTGTCCGGGGGTGTCGATGAGGTTGAGGGTGTAACAGACATTGTTCGACGCCCGGTACTCGAGCGTGACCGGATGCGATTTGATGGTGATGCCTCGTTCGCGCTCGAGGTCCATGTTGTCGAGAACCTGGGCCTGCATCTTGTCCGGAGAGAGCGTGCCGGTGATCTCAAGAAGGCGGTCGGCCAGTGTCGACTTGCCATGGTCAATATGGGCGATGATGCAGAAATTGCGAATGGACTGTTGTCGCGTGTCGCCGGTCGGCTTCAAGAACGGTGCTCCAAGGAGGCCCTCAGAGGGGCAGATGGGGTGGCGCCTGGGGTTGAGGCGCTGTGACCCTGTGGCGTGTAAACGCCCAAGGTATTCTAGGGGGAGCCGAGGCAGGGTGTCAAGGTTGCAGACAGTCAGCTTTGTCGCAACAGCAGGGACAGGCCGGTCTCGGCGCACGCCCATTCGGCCAGTTTTCAGACTTCACACATTGCTTGTGAAGTGTTCCTGGCTGCTTCTGCTTGTCGTCTCGTCAAGGGAAGTGAAATGCCAGGTGGCGAAGGCATAAGGCTACGCCTGCTGCAGGGCGGACTCGGGACAAGGCTTGCTCGAACTTGCCGCATTCCTGCACAGCAGCGTGCAGTGCCTTTGGTGGAGGATTCAGATGGACCAGGGATCAGTGTCGGGCGATTTTCGAGCGACTCGCGTGATTCGAAGCTCGCGTCGTCGAAAGACCGTGGCGGCCCGCGTGCAGGACGGCGTGCTGATGATCTACCTGCCGGCCCGCATTTCTGCGGAGGAGGAGAAGGTCTGGGTCGAGCGCATGACGTCGCGCATGTCGCAGCGTGTAATCCGTTCCTCGCTCAATGACGACCGCGAACTGCAACGCCGGGCGACGTTACTCAATCAGAAGTATTTTGAGGGGCGGCTTCACTACGCGTCGATCGTTTTTGTCACAAACCAGAGTTCCAAGTATGGATCCTGCAGTCCCGGAAGCGGGCGAATTCGAATCTCCCATCGCATGGCGGCGATGCCTGCGTGGGTCCTTGATTACGTGATTGTTCACGAACTGGCCCACCTCGAGATTGCTGACCACAGTTCTCGATTCTGGAGGCTGGCTCACCGTTACCCGCACGCGGAACGTGCCATCGGATATCTGATGGGACTGGGAATGGTTTCGGCCGAGCAGCGAGAGGTCGAGCCTTCCGACCTCGTGGCGCCTTTCCGTGACGACGCGAGTGTACCCGAGCCGCTCCCACCTCGCCCGACCCGAGGCCGGCGCCGCGCCTGAAAGAGGCGGGTCGACTATCGGGTATGTCTCCACGTCTTTCGTCCAGCCGGCCGCGACCGGCGCAGGAAATCTTCAAGGACGCGGGCTTCTCGTCGGAGAATGCGGGCCAGGTCCTTGCGCCCCTCTCCACGGAGCCAGGAGCACAACGCGTTCATGAGTTGCGCGAGGTCGTGGCGTTCAATGTAGTACGTGCGCGTTTTTCGACGGCGGTGATAGTCCTGCAGTGACGGGCCGTCGCCTGCTCGAGCCCGGTAGGTCTCCGGTCGTCCGAAAGAGTCTCCGGCTACGCTCAGTGCAGGGTTTGGACTGCCGACGTGCGGGTCGCTGTCTTTGGCGCTGTCACATCCGGTCTCCGTCATGTGCGCTTCCAGGAAAACGGGGAGCGTCACTTCAGTCTGGCCGAGAACTCGGAGGCATTGATACAACCGATATCGAGTCTCCAGTTCGGCGTCGGCATCGAGACCGATGAACCGGTCGAGAGCCTGCTGGTAGAAAAGTGCAGCATGCTGGAACATTCCGGATTCCCACGCAGTGGTGGCGCGATAGGAGTAATAACGAGCTTCAGCCTCGCGCGCATCAAGCGCTCGTCGCTCTGCGAGTGCCTCGCCCAGTAGCGGGCCTGTTGCCTCTTCCTGACCCGAGACCCGCGCAACCTCACCCAGGTGCGCG
>JAJXVI010000161.1 GCA_021782195.1 bacterium
CCTCCACGCAGAGGTGCGCCTGGAATTCCGCCCGCAGCGTCTCGCGCTCCCAGACCTCGTGGGGGACCCTCCCGCGCAGGCCGCACCACGCCGCGAGCAGGCCCGCGACCTCGCCCACGTTCCACTCCACGGGATGGAGCCGATAGCAACCGTTCGTGATGTGCGTCACGGAGAGGTTCTTGGCACCCGCCAGCAGGTTGCGCACCCGACAGGGAATCAATGCGCCAAGCGGGATCTGAAACGGCAGCGCGCCGACGTCTACGTAGTTGTCGCGACCGGTGGAAGGGTGCAGGTCGATTCGGTACGCTCCGATTCCAACGGTGTCGTCAAATTCGGCCGCCCGCACCTCGTGCGCCGGCAGACCCGTTGCCTCCATGCGCGCGTCGAGCCCCACGTGCTGTTCCTTCACCGTGAACAGTCCGCGAATCCGCCGCGATTCGCGAATGTAGGGGGCGCGGGCGAGCCCGTCCGCCGTCCCCGTCACGTCGCCGCGCGGCCGCAGCCCGGGCCATCCCGTCCCCCCGTCGGGACGAGGCGCATCCGTCTGCATCCAGTAGAGCATCGAGCGGCTCAACTCGCGAGCCGCCTCGAGATGGCGCGCCGCCTCATCCGCGGGCACGTCGATAATCGAGCCACACACGTAGTCGATCTGCGGCCAGTTTACGAGCACGATGTCGCTCGCATAGGCGCGGGGTCGAAAGGTGTTGCGGTCTGCGATGCGTCGGAACGTCCACAGGTCCATCGGGCCGCGCTCCGGCCGCGGCGCGACCGGGTCAAACGTGCGCACGACGGGTTCCAGGGTGACAGGATGCGTCGCCGACCACGACAGCAGCGGACCGCCCCACGAGGGGTTCAACCCAGGATCAAAGGTGCGCCAGAAATCGTAGCGCTCCGGGCGCGTGATCGTGTGATCGCCCGTCGGATCGTGGTCGATGACAAAACACCAGCTCAGCGCCTGCACGTTCGCCGGGTCGGCCACCAGGGCAGCGTGCGGTTCCCCCGTCTCCGCGCGCGACTCGGCGCCGGTGACGTACTCGACCCGGGCCAGGGCCAGCACGTCTCCGAGTTCGCTCGCGTCGATGACGAAAGGCGCCGTCACGGTGACGCGCTCGCCTTCGCCCTCGAACGTGACCGCAGTGACGCGATCGCCGTCGACATCGGCCGCAACCGGCACGTGCCCACGCAGGATCGTCAGACGACTGCCCGCCTCGTACGGACGAAAGTACGCCTCGAGGACCGCCAGCGACACCCGCGGTTCGTGGCACAGGCGCGAAACGAAGCCGTTGCCGGGATTGAGCGCGGCGGTCGCGCGAGCCGCATCGGTGAGCGGATAGTCGCGCCGGTAGCAGGTGCGCACGTCCTCTCGCAACTGCCGCCAGGTGCGCGTACAGCCGAACTGCTCGATCCAGGGGTGCTCGTCGGGTGGCACGGCCTGCGAGGTCATCTGCCCACCGACCCAGCCCGTCGGCTCGCTCATCACGACGCGCCTCCCCTGGCGCAGCGCCGCATACGCCGCCGCGCACCCGCCCACGCCCGCTCCCACGACCAGTACGTCCGCTGCCAGTTCCCGATGCATGCGACCTCCCGAACCCGACTGTTCTCACGGCGCGGCGAAGAGAGGTCGCGCCGAGCAAGATATGGGAGAGAAAGGGTTGGCAATGCGCAGCAGAATCCCTGCAGCAGGGACCCGCGGACCGCGACGGCGGGAAACGCCGGGCTGCGCCACGCGATCCGCCCGGGATGTGGGGGGACGGCGATCCGGCGGGGGGGGGACGTCCCGCAGCACCCGCACGGCGCGCGAAGCGTCCCCCGCAGCGGACCGCGCGGAAGAAGCCGTCCCCCGCAGCGATCGCACCCCACAGGAAATCGCATTCCCCTGGCATAACTCTCCCCCCATCAACGCCTGCCGAGGAACGCATGAAGACTGTCGCAATGCTGCTCGCGGGGGGCGCCGGCACGCGCCTCTCGGTGCTCTCCGAGACCCGCGCCAAACCCGCCGTCCCCTTTGCCGGAAAATTTCGAATCATCGACTTCACGCTGAGCAACTGCGTGAACAGCGGTATCTACACGGTCGGGGTGCTGACGCAGTACCGTCCGCACAGCTTGAGCGAGCACATCGGGATCGGCAAACCGTGGGACCTTGACCGCGGCCGTGGCGGGGTGCGCATGCTGCCCCCCTACCAGGGCCGAGAAGGGCAGCACTGGTACTCCGGAACCGCCGACGCAATCTACCAGAATCTTGACTTCCTCGAGCACCAGAACGCCGAGAACGTGCTGGTGCTCAGCGGCGACCACATCTACAAGATGGATTACGGGCCGATGATCGCCTTCCACGAGGCGCGCGGCGCCGACCTGACAATCGCCGTGATGACCGTGCCGCTCGAGGAGACCGACCGTTTTGGAATCATGGAGTGCGACGAGCACAACCGCATCGTGCGTTTCCACGAGAAGCCGAAAGACCGCGACAAAGGCAACCTCGCTTCCCTCGGCATCTACGTGTTCAACCGCCGCACCCTCGAACAGCGCATTTCAGAGGGAAGCGACGAGAATCCGCGCACCGATTTCGGCCACCACGTGATTCCCGCGATGCTCGCGGCAGGCGACAACGTGGTCGCGTTCCGCTTCGACGGCTACTGGGTCGACGTCGGGACCATCGACGCCTACTGGAGCACGAACCTGGATCTGGTCGGTCCTTCCCCCGAGCTCGACCTCTACAACGATCGCTGGCCGATCTACACCCAGTCGGAAGAGAAGCCGTCCGTCAAGTTCGGCCCCCAGGCGAAAGTGCTCTCGACCCTCGTCTCCAACGGCTGCGTCATCCGCGGACTGGTCACGCGAAGCGTGCTGAGTCCGGGCGTGTACGTAAGCCCCGGCGCGGTCGTGCACGACTCCATCATCATGAACGACTGCTGGATCGGGCCCGGTGCGCGCCTTGACCGCGTTATCCTCGACAAGCAGACGCGCGTGGGATCGGGCGCGATCGTGGGCTCGGGCGACGTCGCCGTCGCGAATCGCGAGTTTCCTCATATCCTGTCGAGCGGAATCTCCCTCGTCGGACGCGCGAGCTTCATCCCTGAGGGAGCCGTCGTCGGACGCAACGTGCTCGTCAACAGCCAGCGCGACGAGACCCACTTCCCTCCTGACGGAGTGGTGCGCGATGGCCTGACCATCTGAAGTCGGCGCCCGCCGCGGCAGGCGAACCCAGCGGCCACCCGAACAGCCCAGCCGGGCACAGACACCGGCCAACGATCCAAGAGGAGCTTACAAGATGTCGAAGGCTTTCGCCATGATCATGGGCGGCGGCGCCAGCGAGGCGCTCAGCGTGCTGACCGAGACCCGTGCCGAACCGGCCCTGCCTTTTGCTGGAAAATACCGCATCATCGACTTCCCGCTCAGCAACTGCGTGAACAGCGATATCTACAACGTGGCAGTTCTCACGCAGTATCGTCCGCGCAGTCTGAACACGCACATCGGCACCGGAAAACCCTGGGACCTCGACCTTGCGACGGGCGGCGTGCACCTGCTGCAACCGTATCTGGGCGGTCCGTACGGCGACTGGCAGAAGGGTACGGCCGACGCCGTGCGCTGCAACCTCGAGTTCGTCGAGATGCAGTCGGAAGAGCACGTGCTGTTGCTGGCGGGCGACCACATCTACATGATGGACTACCGCCCCATGCTTCGGTCGCACGAGCAGAGCGGTGCCGACGTGACGGTCGCGGTCCGGCGCGTCAGCGTGCACGAAACCCACCGCTTCGGGATCGTCTCGGTGGGCGCTGACAACCGGATCGTGGGCTTCCAGGAGAAGCCGCGACGCACCCGAGAGACCCTGGCCAGCATGGGAATCTACATGTTCCGCAAGGACGTGCTGGTACGCGAACTGACGCAGGGCAGCGGCAACGACTTCGCGCGCGACATCCTGCCACGGATGCTGCGCGACAACCGTCAACTGGAGGCCTATCACTTCATCGGCTACTGGGAGGACGTGGGGACGGTACAGAGCTACTGGGAAGCCAACATGAGCCTCCTCGCCGAAGACCCGGCGCTCGACCTGTACGACTCGACCTGGGTCGTGCACACGAGAAGCGTGGAGAAGGCCCCGGTCCGCAGTGGCCCGGATGCGGTGATGGGCGGCACCCTGATCTCCAACGGATGCGTGGTGAACGGCATTGTCGAGCGCAGCGTGCTCTCGCCGGGCGTGTTCGTGGCAGAGGGCGCCGTCGTGCGTGACAGCGTGATCTTCAACGACACGCGCATCGAGGCCGGGGCGGTGGTCGACCGTTGCATCGTGGACAAGCAGGTGACCATCGGACCGGGCGCCATGGTCGGGCACGGCGACGACAACACCGCGAACCGCGAACTGGCGGAGCGATTGAACACGGGGATCACGCTCATCGGACGCAACGCCATCGTCCCCGAAAACGTGGTGCTCGGACGCAACGTAGCCGTACACCCGTTCGCCGACGTCGCCGCATACGAGGGGCACCCGCGCATTCCAAGCGGATCGAGCGTGGGGACGCGACGCTAGAGGCGCGGCCAAAAAGGTCGCGCCGATCAACATCTAGGGGCTAGAAGGCCGGCCGATCTACTATATCTTGTAGGTTGCGGGATACCCGCAACCATCAGAAGGGGGTTTTCGGCCGGGCTCCTAGTCGCCCGCGCCCCGTTCGTGAGGATGCGAAAGCGCGGACGCGAGGAACGGTCGCGCGCGCGTCTGCACCGGGACGCGGACGGGGCGCCGCCCGACCGCGCTGGACGCACGGTCCGTGATGTAAACATTTTGCCACTTCATTGACCCCCCTGACGGACGCTTTTATAATGGGAGCAATCATGATTCTCAAGAGCAGTTCCCCCATCGAACCGTTCCGAATGGCCGCAAAGGCCCTCAATGTCGCTCCCACAGCCTCCGAGGCCGAGGTCAAGACCGCCTACCGGCGCGCCGCGATGGAGAGCCACCCGGACCGTCACACCGGGGAGGGGCGCGATACGCTCTACCAGGCGCGCTTCGATCTGGCGACAAAGGCCCAGAGCCTGCTGCTCGCCAGGGGCTCACGAGACGAGGCAAAGGCGGCGCTTGAGTTCCAGAAGGCACAGCAGTGCGTGCGCGCCGAGGAGCAGAAGTTTGGTATCAAGCCCGAGCCCGCGAGCCGACCGGCCCAGGCGCCAGGAGCCGGATTCGGCGCCCGGACCGCTCCGGGGGGCTCGGCAAACACGCGCAGCGCGAGTCAGAACGGTCCCACCGCACAGAACTGGCGGCGGTGGGAACCCCCGGACATCAACGACCTGAAGAACAGCTCCCGATCCGGCGATTCCTCCTTCCACCCGGGTTTCTGGGGACGGGGAGAATCGACGTCTTCCACGCCGCCGGGTTCCGAAGCACGAAGCAACCACTCCGCGTCGGCCGGTCAGGCCTCGTCCAACGGTTCCGCACGAGCGTCCGCCGCCAGCGACGGGAGTCGAACGGCGCAAGCCTCGTCCGCGCAGGGAACCACGTCGCGCGCGAACCCCGCGAACGACGACCACTGCGCCGCTCACCCTTCCTCGACAAGCGAAGCGACGGCCACACCGCAAGGTCCCTTCCGCGCCACTGCGCAGGCGACCCCCTCCGGCGGAACGTCCCCGTCGGCGCACCCGGCACCACGAACTGAAGCGTCGGAACCGCCGACGACAGACACGGCGACGGCGCGAGCCCAGCGTGCCTACGCAGAGTGGACGACGCCATCTTCCCCTCACCACATCGACCTGACTGCCTGAGCTTTCGGGCTGTGACCTCTGCCTGAGTTTTCTGCCTGGCCGACGCCAGCGTATCTTCACGGAGCGGACTCGCCGCATTGCAATTTCTTCGCATCCTCGCCGCGGGCGGTGTCGCCTGCTGGTGGCTTCGGTCCTCCAGGGCCTCCACGCGCGTGGAGAGCACCGTCCCGCATCCCGCGTGGGCCCGCGAGTCGGTCATCTATGAACTGAACACCCGACAGTTTACGCCCGAGGGAACCTTTCGCGCCGTCGTCCCGCGACTGGACGAACTGCAGCAACTGGGCGTGGGGATCGTGTGGTTCATGCCGATCCACCCGATCGGGAACGCGAACCGCAAAGGGCCGCTCGGAAGCCCGTATGCCGCGTTCGACTACTACGCGGTCAACCCGGAGTTTGGCACGGTCGACGTCGACCGTG
>JAJXVI010000162.1 GCA_021782195.1 bacterium
AGATCGGACGCTTTTCACAGGCCTTGTTGACCCCTTCAAGGACTTTGGCTCGCCCGAATTTCTCCCGTCGCATGTCGCGTTTGACTACGGATACAGGTGCTTCCTCGTAGCGCTCATAGGTTGTAAAGCGTCTCAAGCACGAATCACACTGGCGCCGCCTCCGTATGGTCGTGTTGTCATCGGTCTCTCGGGAGTCGAGGACACGGGTTTCCACGCGATCACAAAAGGGACACTTCACACCGTACAGGCTCCGTGTGCAATGGTAGCGAGGAATGTGGGGCGCAAGAGTGTATTGCGGGTCACACCACGCCTTGTGTACCGTTCCTTCATTGAAGCTCCACGCGATCTTTTCGATAACTGAAGCGGAGCACCTCCCGGAGACTTGCCGTCACGCTCGGGGGGTGATTGCGTTTGCGTCGCAAGGGTGCGACGCGGGTTGGAGTGGTCGATGCGAACGACTTTGATTGACCGCGCGAACAGGCTGTCTGCTCACTTCTACTATCGTCCCCCACGTCGAATCCAGGCCGGCACTTCGATCTCCTCGTGTGGGCTTGGCGTGGGCGCGAAGGGGAAGGTGAGATCTGCGGTCGAATCAGCCTTCTGCTCGATAGCCGGTGCCTGTGGAGGGGTGACGTTGAAGCCCGTGGCAAGCACGGTAATCCGAATCTCGTCGTTGAGGCGTTCATCAATAAGCGCCCCGAAGATGATGTTTGCTTCGGCGTCAACCGCGTTCGAGATGATGCCGGCTGCTTCGTTGACTTCCTGCAGCGACATGTCCTTGCAGCCGACGATATTCAGCAACACTCCGCGTGCTCCATCGATTGAGGTTTCGAGGAGAGGGCTGTGGATGGCGGCCTCTGCGGCTTTCTGTGCACGGTTGTCGCCTTTTCCGGTGCCAATCCCCATGAGGGCGGAGCCGGCATTGCTCATCACGGCCTGAATATCGGCGAAGTCGACATTGATGGGACCTGGGACAGTGATGATGTCGGAGATGCCCTGTACACCCTGGCGGAGGATGTCGTCAGCAATCTTGAAGGTTTCGAGCAGGGGGTAGCGCGGATCAACGATACGAAGCAGGCTGTCATTTGGAATCGTGATGAGCGCGTCAACCTGCTCTGCGAGCTGCGCAATACCCTGTTCCGCGGCCTGCAACCGGATGCGGCCCTCAAATGCGAAGGGTCGCGTGATGACACCGACGGTGAGCGCGCCTACGCTACGTGCGATCTTTGCCACAACCGGCGCCGCACCGGTACCGGTTCCTCCCCCCATCCCGGCAGCGATGAAGACCATATCGGCACCGTTCAGTGCTGCTGTCAGTTCTTCCGCATTCTCTTCCATGGCCTTACGGCCGATCTTGGGGTCAGATCCAGCTCCGAGGCCGCGGGTAGTGAGGGTCCCGATATGGATGCGTTGATCTGCGTCGCAGAGTACGAGCGCCTGTGCGTCGGTATTGACAGCGATGAACTCTACCCCTTTTAGACCGACTGCTATCATGCGGCTGACTGCGTTGCACCCGGCGCCACCGACCCCGACGACCTTGATGCCCGCAAACTGCCCCAGCCCCTCCGGGGCGGAACTCCTTGACTCTGTCATACCCGAGACCCCTTTCTGCGCACGAAGCGATGGAAGTAAATTAAAGATCTTGTATCAGGCGGGCCGGGCGAAGCGCCACTGTGGGCTTATCAGAGGAAGTGCTCCAAGTGCTCCGCAAACATTTCTGCGGTCTGTCTTAGGAACCTGATCAGCGGGGAAGTTCGCGTCGGAGGGGTCTTTCCCTGCAACGACCCAATCCCGAAGTAGAGCAGGCCGGTTGCTGTTGTGAATGCTGGAAGCAGGAGGCTCGGGGGGAGACCTGGGATGGCTTCGGGGCGTGCAATGCGTACCCCTCGCCCAAGGACTCGCTCCGCGACCTGAGCGATACCGGGCATCTGGCTTACCCCACCCGTCAGCACCACGGTTGTGGGTCCAATTCCCTTTCGCTCAAGGTCATCGAATTGTTGATTCAGCCAGTCAAAGATATCCATCAAACGTGCCTCGATGACCCCGGCAAGTTTGATGACGCTAATTTTCTGAGGTTGCTGTGATGTCAGCGAAGCGACCTGGATCATGCGATCTTCGATGGTGGGCGGGTCATCTTCAGAAGGCGGCTCGCTGACTGTCGGAGTGTCTTGTGTGCTCCACGGAGAGCTCGCATCTGCCTGGCTTTGCCTCGATGTCAGGCCTTCATCCGTCAACAACTGCTCGGCCTCCCGCAGGGGAACGCGTAGCGTTGTCGCGACATCATACGCAATCAATCCACCGCCCACCTCATGGACGTCGGTATGGAACAGATAGCCGTCCTTCCAGACTGCAGTATCTGTGAGTCCACCCCCGATATCGACCAGCGCTACCCCGACCTCCTTCTCTTCGTCGGTCAGTGCCGACAGGCTTGTCGCCACAGAGGAGACCACACACCTGCCTTCGGATTCAAACTTCAGGTCGGCCTGTTTGAGACACTCGGTGATGTTCTCTATGGGACGTTTTTCTGCCGTGATGATATGCGCATCCACTTGAACAAGGCGACTGCGGAGACCAACCGGGTTTCTGATGCCAGGGATGCCCTCGACGCAGAAGCCCTTTGGTGTGACGTGCAGGATGCGGCGATCCTCTGAAATGCCTACCCGGCTGGCGTGATCGACAACTGTCGCGACATCTTTGTGCTGGATCTGGCCCTGGTCCTTGCTGATAGCAAGAACCGCGCGGTTCGTGATGTTCTCAAGATGTTTCCCAGACACGTTCACAAAACAGTTCATGACGCGTACGTTCGTTTTCTCTTCAGCTGAAGCGACGGCGGAGCGTATCGCCTGAGTTACCTCCGCAATGTCGACGACCGCGCCATACTTCAGGCCACGGTTGGGGGAGACGCCCGTGCCGACGATCTCAAAATCACCTTTGGACGACACGTCGCCGATCAAACAGCAGACCTTGGTCGTTCCGATATCGAGGGCCGCCAAGCGGAGCCTCTTGCTCACAGCACTCTCCTCCAAGCGTGTCGCATGGGTGCATTCGTAGTGGACGGGCCGAAAAAGCGCCGATCTGATGCGGCGCCGCAATCCAGCCTCGGTGGGTTGTTCCGGCACGCCTGACGAAAGCAATGAACAGTAGCGGGATACTCGAGGCGCGAAATGGTGCCCACACTGCTGAACCGCCGTTGAATTCGATTCTAGTCTCTTAATTCCTGCCAAAAGGCCTGAAAATATCCGTGCAGGTCCGGTCCGACAGTCCGGTCACGTTCGACGGTATGGCCACTCGCCGGCCCTACCGGGACGGTGAGGGGATTGGGGGGGGCGAGGTTGTCTCGGATCCATCCTGCTGGAGTTCGCTTTCAGCCTGTTGTTCCCTGGCTCGCTGGAGGGCTTCCCGACGCTTGGTGATCAGATCGCGACGGATCCACGCCAGGTTTTCAAAGATGCGCACTCCGAAGGTTACGAGGGCAGCCAGATAGAGGTCGACACCGAGCCTTGTGCCGACGAAGACCAGCACGGCAACCAGGAACGCGTTCGACACAAACCCCGACACGAAGACCAGCACGTCGTACTTGCCTTCGATGTCGGCCCGCAAGGCTCCCAGGAGTGAGTCCAGCCCGGCGAGGAAAGCGACTGAAACGTAGCGGGCGTAATCGACAGGCACACTGAAGGGGAGCAGGTATCCCACCAGCACACCGACGGCAATCCCGATGAACGCGACCATCAGCGGGCACTCACAGGTTCGGCATAACGGAAGGCGCTTCCGCCTTTGAACTCAGGAAGGATCATCTCGGATTCTTTCTGGATATCCACGCGCACGCCGTGCGCAATGCTCTGCGCAAGTGACGAGAGAACGCCGCCCTGCATGCGCAGCGCTGTCTCCAGCGTGGAGGGATTTCCAATCGCTCTGATCATGTAGGGAGGGGCCAGCCGTACCGCGTTGACCATGATCGTCGGTCCTACACATCGCACAGACGTTGAGATAGCGACGCGTTGATCGTTGACGGCGATGGCTTCCGCCCCCGCAGCCCACAGTTCGTTGACGAAAGTCTGGATGTCCACGTCATGCACGAGGTAGAAGTACGGGTCTTCGCCGGGTGCGGGCTTTTGGAGCGAGTCGTCGAGCTTCACGAGCACACCTGGGCCCTTGACCGGGATGAGTCCGGCCTGCATGTTCGCCTTGTCGACCTCGTCCTTGAGCAATTTGATGGTCTCCTGATCGGCCTTTCGTCCGGTCTCGCCGAGCAGGTCCTGGGCCTCTTTGAGTTGGGTCTTGACCTGATCGAGTTCCTCAGTGAGACGGTTGCGCTCAGTCTCCGAATAGATGATGAGCCGTGTGGTGTCACTGTTGGAATAGTTGTTGATCAGGTACGGCGTTGACATCTGGGTACGAAACTGCATCATGGCCAGCACACCCAGGATGATGGACGCAACGCCCACAGGGAAGTTCCAGTTCCAGTTGCGGGAATGGGTGTCTTTACGAGATGCCTTGGGGGGTAGCGGGTCTTTTTTTGCCCTGGCGTAGCTGAGCAACGGGCCTTCACTCCAACTTCCTTCGGGGTGCCATACGTCTGCCCGGGAGGGTTGCGCCCGCGCGGGCCCTGACGGCAACGTGACCCACTGCAGGATTCCTGTATCGTAGATCGATGTAGGCGATTGGCCTGCTGTCTACCCCGAGGTGCGTCAGCAGGGCTTGCAGTATTTCAAACTTGTAGGCGGCGTCGGTAGCGCTTCCGAAACGAATTTCCACATTACGCCCGCGTAGCCTGATTGTCAGGAACAACTGGCATTCCCTGTCCGCACGCAATGCTCGGAACCTGGAGCGCAGGTTGCGTGGAATGGCCTTCAGGAACGCTTCCACGTCGGGTGCCAGATGTGGGTTGAGTTGACTTCCGACGAGGAACGGCTGGGTCAACAGGAGCCGAGGCAGTTGCAGATCGCCTTTCCACCCCGCCGGGGCAAGAACGATTCCGTCGCGGGAAAGTTCAAACCAGCCGTTGGGGTAGAGCCTGGTCTCACCGCAGCGTCGGACCAGAAGAGCCGGCTTCCTTTCCTCCACGCGGATGCAGATACGCCCGGGCAGCAGGCGGTAGACTGTGGCGTGATGGACCCAGTGAAGGCACTCGACACTGCGTGCCACCGCCTTCAGAGGCACAGTGAGAAGGGAGTCCTGCAAGCCAATATCAGCCTGGCTTCGGATCAATGCGTCACTCAGACGAACATTGCCAACGACTTCGACGGCCTGGACCCGGAAGATCGCAGATGTGAGGAAGACAACCTGGGCCACCAGAAACACACCGAGGACGAACATCTTGCGCGTAACGGCGACCTGGCGCAAGCGTCGATCGGGAACTCTGGTGGTGTTGGAAGCCAACGCTACTCCTCCTCTGGTGGCCAGTCAGGCAGCCGAAGGGTTGTAATTCTTTCAAGTGGTGACAATTCCTGTTTGCGGGGAGGTATCCCGCGCGTCAGTTCGAGTCGGGCTGCCGTGAGATTGCGTGAGGCCCAGAACGCGACCGACTGGGGTACGAGCGTCCAAAGATAGCCATCAAACTCCGCTGCGTGGCTTCGCTGCGCGTTTCCCCCAACCCTGCCGAGATCCATTGCCATGACCTGGAGTGGGCGACGTCGGCCTCCAGGCCGGCGGGTCACCGTTCTGGCGTTACACGCGTTTCAGGAAAGCGGTGGCACGTAGCAATTCATCGGTGGAATAGGCTGGCATCGGGTGGTTTTTTCCATTCGGGTCTCGAAAGAAGACCCCCTGTCCGGCGCTTCCAACGGTGCCGATGGCGGTTGCCCCGACGCCATTTGCCTGGTAGGCCGTCAGCAACGGCGCTACGTCGACGGCATCAACGCATACGAGCAACGAGCCGCTGCCCATCAACCCCCAGGGGTCGAGGGAGAGGGCGTCGCAGATGGCACGGGTCTCAGGCCGGACTGGAAGGTGTTCAGCCTCGACTTCGACGCTGACCCCGGCTGCAATGGCGATTTCGTGCAGGGCGGTGGCAACGCCACTTCGATTGATCCGATCCAGCAGATCAATACTATCTGTCGCCACTGATGCCACCCGCCCGACAATATCGTCGCTCACCGCATCCTGCGCAGAGCCCACTAGTCGGGCCAACTGCACAAGCCGTTCCAGATCCCCG
>JAJXVI010000163.1 GCA_021782195.1 bacterium
GGGCGCCGGAGACCGGCGATGAGGTGACGCTCCCTACCCTTTCGATGAAGGTTGAGGAGGCGCGCGGACGGCGCGTTCACCTGGTGACCGTGCGCGTGCAACCTGCCGTCGAGGTAGAGGAGGAGGAGATGTGACCGAGTGGGTGACGCTACTGACCATCACCTTCGTGCTGATCTGCGTGAATGGCGTGTTCGTGGCAGCCGAGTTTGCGCTCATCTCGGCGTCTCGTCCTCGCCTCGAGCAGCATGCCTCCGAGGGGTCGCGCGCAGCTCGTTTTCTGCTTCGCACGTTGAGCGAGGCCGCGCTGGGCGATCGATACATCGCGACTTCTCAGCTGGGCCTCTCGCTGGCCAGCCTGGGGCTGGGCATGTACGCCGAGCGGGAGCTTGTCGGTCTCCTGACACCGTGGTTCTCCTCGCTGGTGGAAGCGCACGCGGTTGCGACGGTGGTGGTGCTGGGAGGTTTGACCTTTGCCGATATCGCGCTCGGGGAGATGGTCCCGAAGAGTATCGGGCTCGTGTATGCCGAACGCACCGCGCTGCTGCTGGCCTGGCCCATGCGGCTGTTCGAAAGGATCCTGGCACCGCTCGTCTGGGGGCTGAGCTGGATCGGTCACGTGGTTCTGCGCTTGCTGGGGCTGCCGATCTCTGCTGACGTGTCGTTCGTCTACTCGGCGGATGAGCTGCGTCTCATTGTGCAGGAGAGCCATCAAAAAGGGATGCTGGAAGGGGCCGAGCATGACCTGATGCAGAATGTGATCGACTTCAGCAAGCGTGTTGTCCGTCAGGTCATGGTGGGTCGCATGAAGGTTGTGGGTCTCCCACAGGAGAGCACCGTTGATGAGGCCCTCCGCTGCGTGGCGACGGACGGTTACACGCGAATCCCCGTGTACGAGCGTGACATGGACCATATCGTCGGTATGCTGCACGTCAAGGACCTCGTGAGGAGTCGGCGCAAGTTTCCAGGGACGCGCCCGGTCCGAGAGCTCGTGCGGGCGTTACCGTTCATTCCCGAGACCATGCCGACGGACGCCCTGTTCGACCGAATGCGCGCCGACCGTGTGCAGATGGCGGTGGTGCTTGACGAGCACGGAGGAACCGCGGGCATCGTGACGATGGAGGATCTGATCGAAGAGGTGTTCGGTGAGGTGCGCGACGAGTTCGACGTCGAGGAGGTTGAACCGATTGCGGCGCTTGCGGACGGAACCCTGCGCGTGCGCGGAGACGTCCTGCTGGTCGAGGTCGTGGAGCATCTTGCCCGTGGCGACGCGCACTGGACCGACGTGGAGACCCTCAACGGCCTGGTGATGGATCGGCTCGGACGTCCCCCTCAGGTGGGTGACGCGGTGGAAGACCAGCAGTTGAGGATCGTGGTGGAGTCGGTGGACGGCCTGACCGTTGCGCTTGCTCGCGTCCACGACCTGGTTCCGGCAGGCCCCGATGGCGAAGAGATGGACGCTGGGACCTGACGACACAGAGGGCCCGACGTTTTCGGGTCGAAAGCTCTTCCGTGTCGATGCGCTGTGTGATCCTCTGCTGGCAGGATGGTGAGCCCGGCGGTCTTGCAAGATGACCACCTGGCTTGACAACGCCTCCTCCGCCTATCCACGCCCTCGTGAAGTGTCTCGCGCCGTGGCTCGCTGGTGTCGCGACGAAGGGGGAAATCCCCGACGTCCGGACCACAGTCACGCGCGGCACGCGGCTTCTCGCATTGAACGGACCCGAGCGGCCCTCGCGCGTTTTATCGGGGCCGCAGATCCTTCCCGCCTGTGCTTCGTCCAGAACGCAACCGACGGGTTGAACGGAGCGATTTTTGGCGTGCTGGCCCGGCGGCACGGGCGCGTGATCTGTGGGCCACTTGAGCACAACTCGGTCACGCGTCCCCTGACGCACGCGATCCGGCAAGGCCTGTGCAGCGGTGTGGACGTTCTGGATCTAGACGCTGACTTCAGACTGCAACCACGGGCTCTCGAGGAAGCCATTGACGAGCGAACCGCGCTGGTGGTCATCGGCCATGTTTCCAACGTTCTTGGCGTGGCTCAGGACGTTGCGGCCCTGGCCAGGGTCTGTCGGGAGCGTGAGGTTCCCCTGCTGGTCGATGCGGCACAGTCGGTCGGACTGCTCGACATCGACGTGGAAGCCTGGGGCGTGGACATGCTGGCGTTCTCCGGTCATAAAGGGCTGTATGGCCCCACCGGTGCGGGAGGCCTGTACGTGGACGCGTCGGTCGATCTTTCCCCCTGGCGTGTCGGGGGAACGGGTGGTTTTCGTTCCGATCTTGACGCACAGCCGCTCGAGATGCCATGGCGACTGGAGGCGGGCACGCTCAACGACCTGTCCATCGCGGGGCTGGAGGCGGGCCTGGAATTCGTGCGGCGTCGAGGGGCGGCGAGACTCCGGAACCACGCCCTGCGGCTCGCGCGGCGTCTGTTGACCCACCTGGCAGCAATGAACGGTGTGGTCGTCTACAATCGGGCGCCAGACGTGGGGATCGTGTCGTTCAACGTCGGGAACTGGCCGCCGCTCGAAGTGGTGCGCGTACTGGATGAGACGTTTGGTTGCGTGGTCGGCGGTGGCCTGTCGTGCTCACCGCACGCTCACCGCTACATTGGAACGCAGGAGGAAGGTGCTGTCCGGGTCAGCGTCGGATGGTTCAATCACGAGGCGGATATTGATCGCCTTGTCGAGGCGCTCGAGCGTCTTGCCGAGGTGGACATCCACGTGGAAGTTTGAGCAATGGGGTAGTTTTTACACCGCCCTTGCTGTGGAGCGTTTGATGGACACTGATACATCGTCGTCGTCACTCCCTGCGCCGCGTGCACTGATCCTGCACGGATTCAGTGGCAACCTTGAGACCGTTCGTGCACTCGGTCCGCTGTGCGAGGCGCGTGGTCTTCCGTATCGCATGCCCCTGCTGCGTGGGCACGGGACCCGCCCGGAGGATCTGGTCGGCGTGACGTGGCGCGACTGGTATGCGGATGCCGAGCAGGCGCTGCTCTCGCTCACCTCGGACGGGACGCGTGCGGTCATCCTGGGGCTTTCCATGGGCGGACTGCTCGCGCTCGACCTTGCCGCGCGGCACGCCGATCGTGTCTGCGGCGTTGTGACGATTGCTGCCGCCCTCGAACTGTCGAATCCCCTGTTGCCGCTGCTCCCGCTGCTGGCGCGGGTCAAGCCGTGGTGGAACGGGAAGCGCCGGCCCGGCCGTACCGTTCCCGTGGCGTACCCACGTTTTCCCCTCCGCGGGGTGGCGTCGCTCGTGGAGTACGCGACCGAAGTGCGGACGCGCCTGCGGGAAGTCAAGGCGCCTCTTCTTGTGCTGGCCTCGCGTGCAGACGACATGGTGACTGCACGCGCTGCGAGTGACATTGCCCACGGCGTGGGCTCGACGCAGGTGACGACCGTCTGGTTTGAGCGCTCGGAGCACGACATGCTTATCGGGGAAGAGAGCACGAGCGTCGTGGACTGGATCGACCACTGGCTGGACCGCTACCTGACCGGCTGGCGTCTCGGCGAAGCACGGCCAGGGTCGGGTGAATGACCGGGGCATCGTGGGTTCGCAGGGCCCGGCCGCTCGTTGAGAATGTGACCCGAGTCAGGCCTTCGCGTCGGTCTTCGAATTCCCCTGAAACGCGGCTTCGCGCTTTTCGAAGGCATCCCAGTCGGCCTTTGCACGTGCCTGGGAAGCGCTGAACGAATTCTGGATCTGGGAGTTCATCTTCTGGTTGCTCTGGCTAACGACGGAGCGTTCCATTCGCATCGTTCTCGCGTTCTGCGCCATCTGGTCGAGCTGAGCCTGCATCTGACTGCTGATTCCGTTGCTTCCCGAGCCGCCTGACGACTGGCTGTTTCCGCTGTTGTCGTGCGCCCCCCCCTCAGTGTGGCACCACTCCGAAGCGTTTGCCGACCCGTACGTTCCTCCGCTGCGCATTGCGCGCAGGAAGTTCTGCTGTCCCGTCAGGCTCTGGTCTCCGTCGGTGGGGGTGGTCGGCGACCAGGCGTCGACGACTCCGTTCCCTTCGCCAGTCGGAGTTGCCGCGCTGTGCCGGTAAAGGGACATGGAGACTGTGTTTGCGACCTGTGGGGGAAGATTGTTGATTGCAAACGACACGGGCGAACTCCTTCAGGGCGTGTGGCTCGGAAGATCCTCCTGCCAACCGTATCATAGACCCGAGATGCAGACAGTGACGTGAAGCGGATGTTGCGTTTATGTTAATGAGATGTGAAAAGATTGTGTCAATTGTTGCCATGGATTGCCGAAATGTTTCCGTTTTGTTTCTGCGGGACGTTTCGCGCGGCACGCCGGTAACGCTGTACGAGCGGGATGTCTCGCGCGAGCGGGGTGTCTGCGCGCCGGGCGCGGACAACGTCGGAGGGGCGCCTGGACGGTGGCAGGAGAACGTCCCGTGCTCAATGGCCGGACCTCGCGTGGGGGGCGACGTGAAGGCGCAGGAGTTCACCCCGGTGCGAAGAAGTGTCCGCGCCGTTCGCAGCGCGTTCCCATGCGCGTTCGTGCATTCCGTGGCGCCTTCGCGCGCATTTCGTCAGGCGGAGGAGAACCCTCATGTCCAACCACACCACGCCCGAGCCCACCGTTCCGGCCGTCGCCGGCGCGAGCAACGAGATCGGGCGAAAGCGTACTCCGCTCTTTGAGCGTTTGAAGAAATTCGGTGGAAAATGGGTCGACTATGCCGGCTGGGACATGCCGGTGTCCTTTTGCGGGATCGTGGAAGAGCATCGCACGGTTCGGCAGGCAGTCGGTCTGTTCGATCTGACCCACATGGGTGAACTTGAACTGCGTGCGGCCGACCCGGCCGATGCGCTGGCCTTTGCCAATCGCATCGTGACCGCCGACGTGTCGCGCCTCGAGCCAGGTCAGGCAGCATACTGTGCCGTCTGCAACGAGGCGGGTGGGATCAAGGACGACGTCATCGTCTATCGCCTGGCCGCCCACGTAATGGTTGTCGTCAATGCATCGAATCGCGAGAAGATGGTCCGCTGGTTTCGCTCCCACGCGCCCTCGAATGTGGAGGTCGTAGACGCAAGTGACGAGATCGCGCTGATAGCGTTGCAGGGTCCCCTGGCTGCGAGGATACTGGCGCCTCTCGCCTCAATTGATGTTGCCTCCATCGGTTACTATCATTTTGCGGGCAACCTTGAGGGCGAAGGAAGGTCCGGTCCGGTTACGGTTGCGGGCGTTCCGTGCATCGTGTCGCGCACCGGTTACACCGGTGAGGATGGCTTTGAACTCTATGTGGCCAACCACAACGCGGTGGCGCTCTACGATGCTGTCTACGAGGCCGCCTCAGGCCACGGGGTGTTGCCCATCGGTCTTGGCGCGCGCGATACACTGCGTCTCGAAGCGCGTTACGCGCTCTATGGGAATGAGCTCGACGAGTCTGTGAATCCTCTTGAGGCAGGTCTCGGCTGGGTGGTGAAGCTTGACAAGAGCGACTTCATCGGTCGCGAGGCGCTGCTTCGCATCAAGCAGGAGGGGCCACGGCGCGTACTGGTCGGACTGCAGATGGAAGACCGAGGCATTCCGCGCCACGGCTTCGACGTGCTCAGCGGGGGGCAGCCGGTCGGCACGGTGACCAGTGGCACCATGTCGCCCACGCTCGGTGTGGCCATTGCGCTCGCCTTCGTTGCGAAGAACGAGCAGCGACTGAACGCTGTCGGTAGCGCGCTTGACGTTGTCATTCGAAACAATCCGTGTCGGGCCCTGGTGGTGAAGACTCCCTTCCATCGCGGCTCGGTCAAGTCCTGAACACAATCGGAGGAAAACCAATGTATCCCGAAGACTTGCAGTACACCAGGGAACACGAGTGGGTGCGCATCGAGAACGGCGTGGCGACCGTGGGAATTACCGAGTTTGCGCAGGACCAGCTGGGGGACATTGCTGACGTCGTGATGCCCGATGTCGACGCGTCCGTCGAGTCGATGAAGGAATGCGGCGCCATCGAGTCAGTGAAGACCGCTTCAGACCTTTTCTCCCCGGTCAGCGGCCGGGTTTGCGCGCGCAACGAGCGCCTGATGTCGTGGCTGGAAGTAAGG
>JAJXVI010000164.1 GCA_021782195.1 bacterium
GACGAACAGAAGAGCCCGAAGCAGTCCGCTGCGGGGCGAGGTGCCTTCGCCGCTTGTACCTCCGAAGTACGAGATGGTGATTGGAATCATCGGATATACACACGGGGTCAGGTTCATGGAGAGACCCCAGAGGAAGACCGCTACCAATGCCCAGAACCAGCCGGAGTGGTGGATGATCTGGCCAATGTCCACGCTTGAAGCGAGCGTGACCAGGGCGCCTGAGCTCTGAAAAAGGACACTGGTATTGATGTGCATGAATCTCCGGAAATAGGATGATGGGGGAGACATTTCCCCTTGGGCCAATGCGACGGGCGATGTCCTGGCTCCCGCTCAGATGGCGACGGGAGGACGTGGAATGTTCCACCGTCGGAGGGCGAAATCGCCCGCCTCAGAAGGCACCGACGCGGGGGGTACGCGCTGTTTGAGCGCGGGCTGAGATTTTGTCGACTCGGGGACGGCTACCGTGGGGGGAGGAAGAACATCTCGAACTGCGGACGGGCCCGTGGCGGGGAATGCGGGACACGCGGGAGTGATGTACTTGCGGTACCCTGGTCTGAGCTGCGCCGTTCGGATGTAGATGCCCAGTAGATTGGTCAGGCAACGATTCGGCTTGAGCAGAACCCTCCCGCCGCAGTAGAGTGCGCTGGAAGAGCCGCCGTCGAGGCACATCGCGTTGCTGCCCCCGAGGTGTCTAACGATGCGCGCGAGTTCGTGAAAGGTTACACCGCTGAGCGTTGTGATGAGCAGCAGTTTCCCGTTTTTCGTGGATGCCAGCACGCTGCGTCGGGTGCGTCGAAACAGGCCACGGTCGTGGAACCCTTCCGCGCGCGGGTCAAGTCGTTGCTGGCCGTTGACCAGGAGCGTGGGTCCGGCCTCGATGGCGCTTCGATATGGCGCCCAGTCGATGTGGCGCCCCATCTTTCCGCTGTCGCACAGGAGGGTGGCGTGATTGTGCGCATCAAAAGCCATGGTGTTTCCCACATATCCTTCGTCGAGAAGACGACCGTGACGTACGAGATTGCCGGTGATGCGCCACGTCCGGGTGTCGAAGAAGGTGCCGTTGATGGCGGCTGCAGGATGAAAGCGCGCGATCAGATCGGCAAAGGAGGCTTTCTTGTGCGGCGCCACGAGAGGGATTACCCTGATCCGCGGGTCGTTCAGGTCGACGCGCACGACGTAGACGAGCCAGTGGCCGATCTTCATCCTGTATCGTTGGATTGGCGACGCCGCGTGAAATTTTCGAAAGGATTGCGCCCGAAGGTTGCTACGGGCCTGCGCCCCGTGCGCCGGCGACGTTGCGCACAACCCGATGACCGCCAGGGTCACGAGCATCGAGCGTGCGACAATGAGGGTGCCTTTGCCCGTGTTCGCGCCGGTCACGTTCGCTCGGAGAAGGACATGGGGCGCTTCGTAAAGCGTGTCACAGGGTTGGTTGCACGATGTGGTAGCCACCCGGACTCCTTCGTAGACGTCGGACCTGACGCTCGTGAGTGCCAGGGAGCCGATCTGGTGCGCGTCCGAAAGTGTGCCGGGAAAGCTGGGTGCGCCGCCCTGGTCGGACGCGTCCAGCCAGCATGTTTCATCGCACCAATATCTGGGAACATACCATAATCACGGCTGCGCTTCAACGCGCGTCTTGCCTGTGTCGTGCAGCGGTCATTCCGTCAGGCATCCCTGCCAGTTGACCTACACCCCAGGGCGGCGCACGCTCCGAGCAGGGCCAGTGTCAACCCGATGAACCAGTCCCCGAACTGCTCATAGACGGTGCCGGGTGCACTTGCCGCGATGGTATGAGTGGTTATCGTGGGCAGGTAGAGGGCTGTCTGGCCGTGGATGTGTCCGCCGGGATCGATGAATGCGCTGATTCCCGTGTTTCCACACTGGACGACCCAGGTTCGTTCCTCAATTGCACGCATTGCGGTCATGGCAAGGTGGTGCGCGGCCGCGGAAGTGTGCCCGAACCATCCATCGTTGGTGATGACCACCAGAAACTGCGCTCCGGCGCGCATCCGCTCACGCGCCATTGCGGCGAAGGTGGATTCGAAACAGATGAGCGTCGAGAAGCGCAGGGTGGCCGTGCCGAGATTCAGATGGAAGATGGTCGGCACGGTGCCTGCTGCAAGGTCGTGGGGCAGTCCCTCGGCAAAAATCGAAAGCCTGCCCAGCACGGGTCGCCACGGCAGGTACTCCCCGAACGGTACGAGGTGCATCTTGTCATAACGCTGGTTGAGGCTTCCGCGAGAGGTGAGAAGCAATGCCGAGTTTGTTTCCCGCGCGAGCATGCGTGACGGTTGCGGCGGAGGCTGTGTGCCGGTGGAAGCGGGATTGGTCCACTCGGCCGATCCGATGAGCACGTTCACGTGAAGGCTGGTGGCCAGATTTCGAAGCTCGGCGACTAGCGGTGGATTTCTCAGGACCGACTCTGGCACCGCGGTCTCCGGCCAGACGATGAGCTGGGCCCCATCGCGCGCAGCCTCGCGCGTGAGCAGTTCAAGCTCCATGACGATGCGCCCCCCCTGACCCCGAGTCCAGCGCGTATAAGGGTCTTCCGAGGGTTGAACGCAGGCAACCCGAACGGTCTGTTCGCTCGACCGGGTCGTGGCCGAGGCAATCGTCTTCTCGTTCGTTGAACCGGCTACCGCTGGCGCTACGGGATGGGCTGGAAATGCAGCGAGGCGCGACAGGCCGTATCCGATGCACAGTGCGGTCGACAGGGCACAGCCGATAGCCAGGCCCCGCAGGCTTCGGGGCAGTGGCTCTCCCGTCTGACGGGTGCGCTTCCAGAAGAATAGTTCAGCCAGCGTTGCGTTCACCGTGACGACGAGGAAGCTGATGCCGAAGGCGCCGGTCAGGTCGGCGATCTGCACGATCGGAAGGAATGGTAGTTGCGAGTACGACACCTGGCTCCAGGTAAGGGCGTATGGCCCCTGTTCACGGAGAAACTCAAGCAGCGTCCACGCCGACCCGACGCCGAGGGCACGCCAGGGAGGTGAGAGCTTTTGCTGGTTTACCAGGAGCGAGGCGACAAGACCGAAAACTCCGCACAACACCGACTCGACCAGGACGAACGGGATGTACATTTCGAGCGCGAGTACGGCGCACCAGCGGAGCGTGATGCCCATGAACACGAGGCCGAACACATAGCCGAGGGCAAAGCCGGTGGTCGGCCGTTCATCCTTCAAGGCGACCAGCAACGGCACCAGTCCTACCCAGGCCAGCGGCCAGAATGACGTGTAGGGAAAGGCGAGAGCAAGAAGGGTTCCCGCGAGGCATGCCAGAAGCACGGCCCGCATTCTGCCTCCCTGTCGTCGTATCTCCGGACGAGTCTCAGGGGCCGGGCCGCGATGCATGTCGGCGGGTTTGTTTTTTGAACATTGCGCTTCAGTCACGGCATTGAGCCGCTGGGGCGAGAATTCTTCCACATGTCGGTGAAGGGCGTTGATCCATCATCATTTCCAGACTTCTAGCCCTGGTTACCCTTTCCATCTTGTTGCTGGGCGCAGGCCTTGCAGGTTGTGCTTCGGGGCCCAGTAATGGGAGCTCACTTTCGTCGTCGGCAACAACGGCGACAAGCCCCTCTCCCGGAGCCTCTCCCGGCGCGTCACCTTCGAGCAACAGCCTCATCCAGTTTGCACTGACCATCAACAGCGCCGGTCAGTTTGATGGCGTTGACGGCTTCTATGCTGTTGCGATCAATGCCTTCGACCAGGCCATCGATGTCAGCAACAACGAGACCTTCACCGATTTCATGGTCTGGGATGGAACCGACCTGCTCTGGTACCACCGCCAGTCGCTTCCAAACTCGAGTCAGTTCAATTTTGTCGCCACTGACACGCTTGACCAGAACCTGTCCTTTTCGCAGGATGGACACACCATGTATATCAACTTTCGCGTCGGCGACTCGACGAATGCACTCAACCAGTTTGTTCCTGGCGCTCAGTTTACGTGCGACGCAATGACAACTGACCGCAATGGAATCCTCGGGCGGGTCATCGATACGATGGGGCCCGGTCCGAGTCTTTCCAACGACACCCTGTACACTGTGTATGCGAACAAGCAGGTTGGTGCGGTGCATCCTCTTCCGCCGAGTTATCCCGAGGATCCTCTCAACGACTGGATCACGCAGCCTGACCTGAGTTCGACATTTCCGTATGTGAATTACGACATGAAGAGCTTTACGGTTTCGGTGCACTGAAAGAACCTCCCGACGAGGTCCCACCCATCTTCGGTGGCCTGGGCATCCGCAGAAGGGTACACCTGACCGACCTGGCTTTTGTGTGACGAGGAGGGGCGTCACGCGAGACCATTTCCGGTGTGCCTTTCTTTGCGGTGGGGTGGGCGGTCTATCGCCCTGCCGGGGAACCGTCTCAGCGGGTCATGCTGGCAGGCCGGAGCAGGTCAGCCGTGGTGTGGTTCCTGTGCCGCTGCCGAGGAAACGTGTCAACGCGGCGGGGTCGGGACTGTGGTCGGGGTGACCGCGTCCGGCTGGAATCCCCGAGCCTGGATACGCGGCAACACGGGCTGGCTGCTGGTTGGCCCGACCGACGGTACAGTGAATGGGAAGCCCTTGAGACTTATCTGCAGGTAGATTTCCTTCTGTACCCCGCGATAGATGAGGCTGGTCAGGAAATCGTGCGATTCCTGCTGTAACATGATGTCTTCATAGTCAAATCGACGATTCATGAAGTCATAGAGCGCATAGTTCTGGAGACTGATACTCGGGGTGAGCGGCACCTTCACGAGGGAGTTGAACTGTACCGGGTTTCCCGTCTGCATGTCGAACGAGGTGCCCATGTCAAGGCGCCAGTCGCTGGCGGGAATGACCGTCATACGGGCCTGTAGATCGTAGTTCTGGTTGTAGAGGAAGTCGCGCCCCGCGTCCACCGCGACGTGAAACCACCCGCGGTCGTGGAACTCCACCCCCCCAGAGAGGCTGTCAAACTGAGAGAAGAGGTCTGACTCGAGGGGGGTATAGCCGTTTGCCCGCTGATAGCGGTAGTCGAGGTGCGTTCGGAAATGATCGCCCCAGTCGTCGATGAGGTCTGCGCGGACAACGCCTTCGTACTGGGCATCACCGTTGTCGTAGGCGAACTGGCGGAAACCCGCCCCCACTTCGACGCTGCCATTCTTGCCAACCGGCAGATACGTATCGGGAATGGCAAACTGGAACTCTGATCGCCCCACATTCGCACCGCTGGGTTGTTCCTCCAGTCGGCCCGCTCCGAACGACAGTTGCACGGGGAGAGGACCGATATTGAGCAGGTGGCTGCGCACCACGAGTTCGGGCAGCCGGTTCACAAGGTAGATGGGAGTTCCCGTGGACGACGTCTTTTCCATCAACAGGTCGCTCCCGAACAAAGGCGTCTCGTAACTGAGCTTGTCGAGCGCGTGCAGGAAGTACGAGTGGCTGTTCTGCGCGGTCGCGGTCTCGTACTGCAGTTGAAGCGTATTGGTCAACTGGTCGGTAAACTTTTGGCGATAGCTGACTTCATAGAACTGGTTGCCGAGATTGGCCGACTGTCGATAGTCTTCCGCAATTGCCTGGAGTGAGTGACGCGGGCCGTTGTTGTAGAGCCCGAGCAGCACCAGTCGGGAGGTTGGGGTGAACGTGCGCGGGTCGGTCGAGTCGTAGCGGTCTCCCTCGTATTCGAGAATTCCAGTCAGTGTGGGAGAGATCAGGAACTGCGACATGTTTTCGAGTCGATAGTACCCCTGGCGCACTGCGGGCGGTGAAGTCAGGTTGTAGAAGTTGAGGTTTCCCAGGAACTTTTGCGCGAGATTGTAGGTCAGTTCGAGCCCGTGCCCGATGCCGGCCTTGCTGTAGAGATCGGCAAACAACCGTCCGTAGTTCTGGGGATTGATGAGAAATGCGAGGTTCTCCTTGACGTAGGCACCCTGCAGGTGATTGTATCCAAGTTGAGGCACGAGATTCTGTCGCTGGCGTCTGCGCAGGCTCAGGACCAGGAGCCCGCGACCCAGTACCTCTTTGTGATGTACGTACAGGCGTGCTTCGCGGATCTCGAGCCGGTCGCCAGGAAACACAGATC
>JAJXVI010000165.1 GCA_021782195.1 bacterium
CAGGCGGGTCAGGCGGATGTTGCGATGGCCCCATCGGCTGACATGTTCGAGATGGGGGTAAAGGTACAGGTCCTCAAGCGTGCCACCATGTTCAGCGTGCGCGCGCGAAAGCTGGCCGAGATCTACCGCGCATACGAGAGCCCCGAAGACCTGCCTCCCAACGAGCGCTCGCTGCTCGAGCGCGACTATTTCCGATGCTCTCTTGAAGAGGAATGGGCGCAGACACGTGCCTTTTTCAACCGTCGCGATCCTCGCCAGCTTGAGCGTGCGGATCGCGACCCGAAGCATCGTCTTGCCCTGCTCCTGCGTTCGTACCTGGGGCGCGCGTCGGGGTGGGCGAATGACGGCGATCCGGGGCGTCGGGTGGACTACCAGATATGGTGTGGACCCGCCATGGGAGCTTTCAACGAATGGGTACGCGGTACGTTTCTGGAGAACCCTGACGAGCGTCGGGTCGTAACCGTGGGCCTCAACCTCATGATGGGTGCCGCGGTGATGACGCGTGTCGCCAGCCTTCGCAACCAGGGAATTGCCCTCCCGGTCAACGCGTGGAAGTACACACCGGAACCCGAGAGCAGCATTCGTGAGCGACTTGCGTTGTATGCGGCGACGCGTGAGGCGGCGCCGTCCGATGCGCGCACGGCTGCCAGCGTTTTCGCCTTCGACACCCCTCCTCCCCGGCCCGTGGGTGCGGGCATCGAGCAAAATAGGGAGACCCTACCGTGAGTGGACCTACCATCGACATCGCCATCATCGGTATGAGTTGCCTGTTTCCCCGAGCACCGGGACTCGAGGGCTACTGGCGTGTGTTGCGTCTCGGGGTGGACTGCATTTCTGATGTTCCCTCTTCGCACTGGCCCTCGGAGCGCTACTTCGACGCTGATCCCCGACGCCCGGATCACACGTATTGCAAGCGTGGAGGTTTTCTCGAGCCGGTGGGCTTCGACCCCACGGAGTTCAGTCTTCCGCCCAACGTGCTGGAGGCGACCGATACCTCGCAAATCCTCGGCATGGTGACGGCCAAAGCCGCTCTCGACGACGCCGGATATGGCGCGGACAGGGTTTTTGACCGCGAACGGACCAGCGTGATCCTCGGTGTGACCGGATGTCTCGAGCTTGTGATTCCGCTGGGCGCGCGTCTGGGTCACCCGATCTGGCGACAGGCTCTCGAGGAGTCGGGGGTGTCCGCCGGCGTTGCTGACGAGGTCGTAAGGCGGATTTCCGACGCGTACGTACCGTGGCAGGAAATGTCCTTTCCGGGACTGCTTGGCAACGTGGTGGCCGGACGAATCGCCAACCGCCTCGATCTTCACGGCACCAACTGCGTGGTAGACGCGGCGTGCGCGAGTTCGAGTGGCGCCCTTCACTTTGCGACGCTGGAACTGGCGGCCGGTCGCACAGACATGGTGGTCACGGGCGGCGTCGACACCTTCAACGACATCTTCATGTTCATGTGTTTCAGCAAGACGCCCGCGCTGTCGCAAGTTGGAGACGTCCGCCCCTTCTCGTCGACTTCTGATGGCACGCTGCTTGGCGAGGGGATCGGCGTCGTGGTGCTCAAGCGCCTGTCTGACGCCCAGTGCGACGGGGACCGCGTCTATGCTGTCATTCGCGGGGTAGGAACTTCGAGCGATGGCGAAGGACAGGCCATCTACGCTCCGTCGGCAGACGGGCAACGACGCTGCCTGGAGGCTGCGTATCGTGAAGCCGGAGTCGATCCCGCGACGGTCGGACTCATCGAGGCGCACGGCACCGGGACCCGGGTGGGTGATGCGGTCGAGTTCGAGGCGCTTCGATCTGTTTTCGGAACGCGACGTGACGACCGCGGATGGTGCGCACTCGGTACGGTGAAGTCGCAGATCGGACACACCAAGGCCGCTGCTGGCGCCGCAGGCCTCATCAAGGCTGCCCTGGCGCTGCACCACAAAGTGATCCCACCGACGCTGAAGGCCGATCCGCCGAATCCGAAACTGCAACTCGGGGACAGTCCGTTCTACCTGCCTTCTCGTGCCCTGCCGTGGGTGACGGAGGAAGGCCATCCCCGCCGCGCAGCGGTGAGCGCATTTGGCTTCGGTGGGAGCAACTTCCACGTGGTCCTCGAAGAGCACGCGTCCGCGCGTCCCGCGCCGTCGTGGGACGGTTCAGTCGAGCTCGTCGCCATCGGCGCGCCTTCTCGAGAGGAGCTCGGCCCGGCAATTGATTTCGTTGCGGCGACGGTTCGTGAGGAAGGGCTTGCGATGGCCGCCTGGCGCAGTCGCAAGGCATTTTCCTCCACGGCTCCCTGTCGACTCGTGCTCGTCGTGGAAGGCGGACGTATCGACGAGGCACTGGCCCAGGCCCGTGCGGCGCTCGCAGGCAAGTCTGCCCGTGACGCTTTCTACGGGGAAGGTCCGCAGGCGGGCGGGGTTGCGTTCATGTTCTGCGGTCAGGGAAGTCAGTATCTCGATATGGGGCGCGACCTCGCAACGGTCTTTCCGGAGTCATTGCGCGCTCTGGAGCAGGTTGCGGCGGTCGTTCCAGGACTGCCGCGCGTGATGTATCCTCCGCAGGGACCCTCGGATGAGGCCTCGGAGAGCCTGACGCGCACGTGTCACGCCCAGCCGGCACTCGGGGCCGTCGAGACCGGTATGCTCGGGGTGCTGGGTCGGTTTGGCATTCACCCCGACTACACGTGCGGTCACTCCTACGGAGAACTGGTGGCGTTGTATGCGGCGGGCCGTCTCTCCGAGCCGGACCTCTACCGTCTCTCCTGGGCACGCGGCGCCGCCATGGACCGCTGTGGCGCACCGGCAGCGGACTCCGGCGCGCAGGCCGACGCGGGTACGATGCTGGCCGTGCGGGCCTCTCTGCATGAAATCGAGAGCGTGGCCAGGAGCATCCCCGGGGTCTGTCTTGCGAACCGCAACGCGCCTCGTCAGGGAATCCTGTCAGGTCCGCGGGCTGCCATCCAGGAGGCTCTGGCGGTGTGCCGCGCCCGTGGTCTGGCCGTGCAGCCCCTTCGTGTCTCTGCGGCGTTTCACAGTCCGCTGATGACGCCGGCCCTTGAACCGTTTCGTCTCACCCTGGATGAAGTCGATTTCACCCGCGGCCACTGTCCGGTCTACGCCAACCTTACGGCAGCTCCGTACCCGGATACTGCCGAGGAGTGCCGCTCGCTGCTTGCGCGCCAGCTTGTCAGTGCCGTGGACTGGGTGGGACTTGTCGAGAATCTTTATGAAGCTGGCACGAGAATTTTTGTGGAAGTTGGTCCGCGCGCGACGTTGAGCGGCCTGGTTCGATCCATCCTCGACGCTCGCTTTGCGGTCGTATGTGGGCTGGACGCCTCGAACGGCCGGCTGGACGGCGTGCTCGACCTGGCTCGAGGAATCGCGTGTCTTGCGGCAAACGGGGTAAAGGTCGACCTTGACGCGTGGGAGACCGTACCACGGCCGCAGCGGAAGAAGAAAATGGAGGTCAAGCTGGTGGGCGCCAATTATCGAGGTTCGCGCGGGGTCGCGCAGGGCGGGGGCACGCATCCCTCAACTCCCGCACCGACCAATGGGAAATCCCACGGTGCTCAGGCGGAACATGCCGCGCATTCCTCGCCGTCCGGTTCGTCGGCGTCGCCCGCCCCACCGCCCACAACATCGGCTCCGCCGGCATTGACAGTTCCTGTTGCATCGGCGCTTCGAACCGACGCCCGGGTGCACCCTCCTGCCCCTCTGGTCACGCCCGCCCCGCCATCGTACGTCGTGTCGAGCGTCCCGGCCAGTTTGTTGGAGGAAGCCTTCCGCAGCGTGCACGGCAACCTGACTGCGATGCAAGAGATGCAGGCACAGACTGCCTCGGCGCACCAGCGTTTTCTTGAAGGTCAGGAAGTGGCCCAGAGAACCTTCCAGAACCTCCTGGAGGGCCAGCAGCGTCTGGTTGCACGCCTGCTCGGGGACACGAGTCAGCAAGGTGCTTCCGCGCCCGCCCCGTCGCCTTCCGCGTGGACGTCCCCGTCGGTCCCCGCGTCGGCTCCCGCGCCCGCCCCGTCGGCTTCCGCGTGGACGTCCCCGTCGGTCCCCCCGTCGGCTCCCGCGCCCGCCCCGTCGACTTCCGCGTGGACGTCCCCGTCGGTCCCCGCGCCCGCTCGCGCGCCCGCCCCGTCGGCTCCCGAGGATCTCGCGCCGGTCCTGCTCGCCCTTGTGGCGGACAAGACGGGCTATCCAGTGGAGATGCTTCACCTCGACATGGATCTCGAGGCAGATCTCGGCATCGATTCGATCAAGCGCGTGGAGATTCTCGCCGGACTCGAGGAGCGCGTTCCCGACGCCCCTCGGGTGCCTTCCGACCTGCTGGGGAGCCTTCGCACCCTGCGCCAGATCGCGGACTCCATGGCGACGGGCCGGCGCGCGGTGACTTCCGCGCCCGCGTCTTCCGCTGTGCCGCCTCCGACTTCCGCCGATCCGTCATGTTCGGACCCGGGCACCGTCGGAACACCCGTGGCCGCAGAGGCGCTACTGCTCGAGGTGATTGCCGACAAGACCGGCTATCCGCTCGAAATGCTCGGCCTGGACATGGATCTTGAAAGCGACCTCGGAATCGACTCCATCAAGCGGGTCGAGATTGTGGCAGCCATGGAGGAGCGCCTACCCGGTGCGCCGCGCATCGCGAGCGACCGGTTGGGAAGTCTACGCACGCTGAGGCAGGTACTGCATGCGCTCGTGGCGCCAAGCGGCGACGACGGAGGCGGCCCCTCACCAGGCGGGGGCGGCGGCCCCGTCCCCTCTGTTCGGCCGGAATCCGGGGCCGTTTCGCCTGAGGCAGGAGGCGGGACGGCCTGTACAGTTTCGTCGGACCCTTTTCTCTGCAACCAGATTGACGAGGGGCCCGCGCTGGCACGAAGCGTGCTGATCGCTTGCGACCTGCCCTTGCAGGCCGGGGGCTCGTTGCCTTTGCTGGCCGCGGGTTTCGAGGTGCGCGTTGTCGGCGAGGAGGCCGGTCCCGCCTCCGCGGTGGTTGCGGAGTTGCAGAGGCGCGGGGTTGCGGCACGGTGCCTTCCGATCACGGGCTGTTTCGACGCGCCGGGCGGGGCGTCTGCCCTGCCGTGCGGTGCGCTGATCCTGGTTGCCCCGTCGCTACAGGGGACGCTGGAACCCGCTTCGGTGGCGTTCCTGAAAGAAGCATTCCGTCTCACGCGTGCCCTTGGTCCCTCATTGCGCCGAGCGGCCAGTGCGGGTGGCGCGTGGTTCGTCACGGTGACCACGCTTGACGGCGCCTTCGGCCTCGGCGACGCTCCGTTTCACGGCGACCCGACGCTCGGTGGCCTGAACGGCCTCGCGCGCACGATCTCCCACGAGTGGCCCGAGGTGGCCGCGCGCGCCATCGATGTGTCGTTTTCGAACCCGTCCGCCGCGGGGCGCGCCGTGGTTGACGAACTGTGTGCGGGCGGGCCGTTTGAAGTCGGCCTCTCGGACGGTCGGCGTCGTGGCCTTGCGCTGCAGCCCGAGGCCATCACGACGGGCCGCCTGGCGCTTGAACCCGGGGATCTTGTCGTGGTGAGCGGTGGTGCGCGCGGCGTGACGCGTGCCTGTGTTCTTGCCCTGGCTCGGGCCGTGCGCCCGAGCTTTCTTCTGCTCGGCCGTTCCCCCCTGCCGGTGGAGGAACCGTGCTGGCTCGGCGGACTGAGCGCGGAGGCCGACCTGAAGAAAGCCATCCTCGCGAATCACTTCAACGGTGGCCCCCGTCCTGCTCCCGCCGATCTCGAGCGCGCATACCGGAGCTATCTGTCCAATCGCGAGGTGCGCGAGAGTTTGCGCGAACTTGGCGAGGCGGGAGCCAGTGCGATGTACGTTGCGGTGGACGTCCGCGATGCCGCTGCGGTCGCTGAGGCGGTGTCGCAGGCGCGCACGCGTTTTGGACCGGTGCGCGGACTGGTGCACGGAGCCGGGGTGCTCCACGATCGTCGCATTGAAGACAAGAGCGACGATCAGTTCGCCGGGGTGCTCGATACGAAGCTCGCGGGCCTTCGCGCGCTCACGGCGGCGTGCCACG
>JAJXVI010000166.1 GCA_021782195.1 bacterium
CACCAGTTCCGATACCCGCGCGTGCTGCTCGGGAGGTTCATCAAACGTGGAAGACACGACCTCCCCCTCGATCGAGCGCTCCATGTCCGTAACTTCCTCGGGACGCTCGTCGATCAGCAGCGCGATCAGGTGGGTGTTTGGATGGTTTGTCGTAATCCCGTGCGCGATCTTCTTGAGCAGTACGGTCTTGCCGGCCTTGGGAGGAGCAACAATGAGGCCGCGCTGTCCCTTTCCAATCGGTGAAAAGAGATCGATGATGCGCGTGGACAGTTCTTCCTTGGCTGTCTCAAGGTTGAACCGCTGATTCGGAAAAATTGGGGTCAGGTTCTCGAAGTGGGGACGTCCTCGAACGTAGTCCGGCGCCTGACTGTTGATGGAAGCGACCTTGAGCAGCCCGTAGTACTTCTCACCGCTCTTCGGCGTGCGCACCATGCCGCTGACAACGTCGCCCATGCGAAGTCCGAAACGCTTGATCTGCGACATGGAGACGTAGACGTCAGCGTTGCCCGGCAGGTACGACTTGCCACGCAAGAAACCGTAACCCTCCGGAAGAATTTCGAGCACACCCGTGGCCAGAGTCATGCCCTGCCCCTCGGCGCGTGACTCGAGAATCTTGTAGATGAGCTCCTGAACCTTCATGCGGGCGGTACCGTTCACACCCATGTCGCTCGCAATCTCGCAGAGCTCGCTCCGAGGTTGTCTCTCCAGTTCGGCAATGGTCTCCATTGGTATCCTTTCCGTTGCTCTACTCTCCGCACCGAGAAGTGAGATGATTCCCGAGCCGCGCCCCCCCGCGCGCGCTCACGTTGACCGTAGATGAAACCAGGCTGCCACCGCGCACGCGGTGGCCCAGCCGAGCATTATCAGGGTAGCCCCCTGCACACATGCCAGCCCGGCTCCGTCAACCAGGGTGCGGTCCAGTGCCAGCATGAGAAAGTGACTTGGCAGAACAACTGTCCAGGTCCACTGCAGGTTCTTCTCCAGGAACACCGGTACGAACAACAGCAAGAAGACGAGGGGCAGCCCGGCATTCGCCGCTGCCATGTTGGGAAACACGGCCCCCATCCAGAGGCCAAGGCAGACGGAGAAGGCCGCACCGACCGCCATGACGGTCAGCAACCCGCCCACCGGTGCGTGCAGCAGACCGCACGCGCCCAGGAGAACGAGGCCTGCGAGCAGACACGACGCCCAGGCTGCAAGCGTCTTGCCCAGCAAGACCGTCTGAACACTGGCGCCACTCACGCGAATGGCCAGAATCGTTCCGCGTTCGCGCTCTTCCACAAGAGAAGTCGCAACCAGACCGGTGCCCATTAGTAAAACGAACATGATGAAGCCCACCAGCAACTGTGCCCGACCGAGGAAAACCTCGTCGCGGCCGATAGGATCCATCTGTACGTTCACGGGCACCGGCTGACCGGCTCTCGTGCGCAACACTTCAATCAGCGTGGAAATGGCTGCGGCCGTTCGCGGTCCGGAGGAACGACGAACGATGAACAGCACCCGGGGATTCTGATTGAGCCTGACTTCCTTTGAGTAGTCGGGAGCCAGGAGGAACGCCAGGTCCACTTGACCTGCCGTCACCAACGCACGCGCTTCGGCCTGCGATGTCACCTCGTGGATCTTGAAGGCCCCTGTCAAAGCCATCAATGCCAGTACCCTCGTGTCGGAACCACGACGCATCGCGATCTGCACGAACGGTGCCGAGTGTGAACGGTCGGCAATCTTCACAAACAAGACCGCGACCACGACGGGGGCGATCAAACCGATAAGCAGCGATCGATTTCGGAGAAGCTCTCGAACTTCCTTCTGGATGACAGCAAAAAGGCCACTCATTCGCGCGCGCGGTAGCTACAATGCTCTGGAGATACCGGTGCAGACGCCCCCCTGGCCTCTTCCCCTGTGGTCGGTGGACACCTCAAGGCTCGAGGGCACCGCGGGGCACGTGAGCTGTCACAAACTGCTTCAGCGTGTTGAAGGTGTCTTCCTGATACACCGTGATTTCAACTTCAAAAACCGGTATCTTGACCGACTTCTGCACCTCGCTTGGAACCAGGGCCGCCGCATTGGAGATTCCATTGTTGACCGCGGTTGCCTTGGCCTGCGCCTGTGCTCGCGTGTGAAACACCTCGGCCAGACGAATCATCCGCTTGCCGTTCCCGACATCTTCTATCTTCACAAGGTGGCCCGACTGCACGAGCATCTTCGCAACGCTTCCCGCAAGGCTCGCGTCAATTTCAAGGCCCACGTAGAACTGCCCGGTCGGTCTCGTCTCAACCCTGACGTGCCGTGAAACGCGCGAGGTAAACTTCATGCCGGGCTCGCCCTTCTGCAGGGTATGCACGAGTCCGTCGGCTTGCGCCTTCGTCTTGAGATCCACCCGCACGACAAAGTTCTTTGGCCGGTCGTCTGCACGTTGCGTACGAGCCTGGCGAGCCATCACCAGGAGCACCCCGTTCGCGAGCAGCGTCAGAAAGACGGTGAAGATCAGAAGTCTGCGAGCAATTGTCAGTACGACCAACGCGCCATTCTCCCCACAAGGACAGCTCTGGCCACCGGGTGCGTGCGCACGCACCCGGCACGCCTTCTATACCCGCACAGTTAGCGTCCGGGTCAAACCGACGGTCGCAATCTGCCGTCGCCAGGCCGGGGGCGCTGAGCGCGGCCGTTGCGGCCAGGATTGGAAGCAAGCACGAAAAACACGCGTGAGACGGTCGTGCGGCCTGGGACTCAGAAAGCGGAAGGCAGGATGCTCCACGCGCGAACGGCGAGAGGAGACAGCCGACAGGCCTGGACTATTTTGACGTGCAACACGGTCTTCCTTCCCGAAAGAGCCTCCAGGCCCCGGAGAGTCGCACGTACACCCAGGATTCTACCCGCAACACTGCGTATTTTTGAGAATGAGCGATTCGCCCATTGATCCACGTCGCACGGCCAGACCGTCACCGGAGAATGCAACCACGCCGATGCCGGGTTCCCCGACCCTTCCCCCGTGCTCGGCTGATCCGGCCGACGCTTCCTCTGGTGCACATCCCCCCTCGCCTTCCCCACGGTCCACGGGAACGCGCGGCCTCCTGCGCACGGCAGGCCGCCTGATCGGGAGCGTGGTCTTCGTGCTCTGTGCAGCCCTCCTTACAGTCGGGTTCCTGCGTTGCTGGGTCCACGCGAAACGCCTGGCAACCCCCATCATCGTCACGCCCGCCGTCCCGGCCAGGGAAGTGGATTCCCCCCCGTGGTCGGCCGTGCTCTCCCAGATGGCCACGCAGCTTCTCGTACGTCTTCATCTTCGGAAAGACCCGCGTCCGAGGGTGATTGCACTCACGTTCGATGACGGTCCATATCCCGTCACGACCCCTCAACTTCTCAACTTGCTCGAACGACACCACGTCAAGGCCACGTTCTTTGTCATCGGCAAGGACGCTGAAATGCAGCCGGAACTTGTGCGCCGCATCGCGGACGCCGGTTTCGAACTGGGGAATCACTCCTACACGCACCCATCCTTCGTCGGACTCGACGCACAAGGCATCACCAACGAACTGCTCCGAACCGATCGCCTGCTCCGCAATCTGACGGGGATCTCGCCCGCCATCATGCGTCCTCCGGGGGGAAGACTCGACCCCTCCCGCTACCGGCTCATCCATCGGCTCGGATACACGGTCGTCAACGACAACGACAATCCGGGCGACTGGCGCCAGAACGACCCGAACACTATCTACAGTTTCACCCTCACCCATTCCGGACCCGGTACCATCATCTGCATGCACTCCGGCATTCTGGCAACCATCCACGCGCTTCCGCTCATCATCGACACCTACCGCAAACGAGGCTATCACTTCGTCACGGTCAGTGAACTGGCACGCCTCGAGCACAACCCGGTGCCGTCGCTCCCCCCGGCGCCGCGCTGACGCCTAAGCCTCTTCTTCCTCGCTCCCGAACAACGCATCCACGAAGGCGCGCCCCTCGAACGGTCTCAGGTCGTCAATCGCCTCTCCCAACCCGATATACTTGACCGGCACCTTGAGTTCATCGGCAATCGCCAGGAGAATTCCGCCCTTCGCCGTTCCGTCGAGCTTGGCCATCACAAGCCCGGTCACATCGACCGCGTGACCGAAGGTTCGCGCCTGTTGCATCGCATTCTGACCCGTGGTGGCATCAAGAACCAGCAACACCTCGTGCGGCGCATCCGGCACCTGCCGCTGCATCACGCGCCGAACTTTCTTGAGTTCCTCCATCAGATTGACCTTCGAGTGCAGACGACCGGCCGTATCGATGATCACGACGTCGGCATTCCGCGCCTTCGCGGCAACCAGTGTATCGAAGGCCACGGCAGCGGGGTCGGCTCCCTCGCCTCCCCCCACCATGTAGACGCCAGCGCGCTCTGCCCAGACGGCCAGCTGGTCGATTGCCGCCGCTCGAAACGTATCCGCGGCGCCAAGCACGACCTTTTTCCCGTCGCGCGTAAGCTGGTGAGCCAGCTTACCGATGGTGGTGGTCTTTCCCGCGCCGTTCACCCCCACGACCATGATGACCGTAGGCCCCTCGGGCGCCGTGCGCAGCACGCCCTCCACGCCCACAAGCATGGAGTAGAGCTCCTCTTTGAGCACCCCGGTGAGCTCCTGTGAATCGGTGAGCTGACGCTCCTTCACAACTTCTTTCATGCGGTCGATGATCTTCTCGCTCGTCTGCGGACCGACGTCAGCAACCAGAAACAGTTCGTCAAGCTCGTCCCAGAAACGATCGTCGATACGCCGGTGCAGGCGAAACAGGTCCTTGACACCACTCACGAAACCATCGCGAGTCTTTCGCAGACCGTCACGCAGAACGGTCATGCTTGGACCGATGAGCGCAACCTCCGTCACGTCCTTGTTCAGTTCGACCCACACGCGCTTCAGAAAGGAAGGCTTCTCCGCGGCGGGCTGCGCCGGCGCCAGCATCCCCTCAGCGCGCGCACCGGCGAGCGATTGCGGCGGCGCATCGAGCGGCGCCACCGCGACAGGAAGGGGAGCGGCAGGAGCCGGCGGGGACGAATCGGTCAGCGCTCCCCCCCCGGACGACGGCTCCGCCGGGGACGTTACCAGCCCATCCTTCTCCTGCTTCTTGAAGCGGTCGCGAAGCTTGTCGGCAAAACGATCGAACACAGATGGATCCTCCTACTTGACGGCCATGGCGATGAGATGACAACGACAGGATTCCACCGCCTCTACAACAGAACGAGCACGCCCCCAAAATAGCGACCCTAAGTTCGCGAGGTACGGTCTTGAAGGCCTGCTACCGCGCAAAGATTCCAGGCGCAGCGATGGCGAGTCGAGGGAGCAGCGCGACGGTGGAAATGAAGACTCGAGCAGGCACCGGTGGTTTCGCGTGAGCGCACAACACGTTCGAGGACGCGTCACGCATTCTCGTCACCTCGAAGGTGGGTCGGTTGGGTGCTCGCTCGCGCCTCATCCGAGGCGGTCAATCTCCGACGGGTCAACCGAAAACGCAGTTTCCCCTGCCGGGATGCGCTCCCAGTCACCTTCGCCAGGTTCGGGCGGGTGCTGCCGAATCGGGTCGTTACGCACCGTTTCAAGCCAACCAGCCACGGCCACGGCCAGGTCGTTCCACACGTCTTCCGCTGTCTTGCCGCTCTTGCGAAGCATGTTGAAGGAGTGGTCTGCACCGTCAACCCAGACGATCTGAGCCTGTGAAACCCGCGCGAGCGCGGCATTGAGCGACGGGACCGGTGCGAGTGCGTCGCGCGTTCCGGAAACAAACAGCGTCGGAACAGCGATGGAGGAGAGATGCTGGTCGCGCACGCGGTCCGGCCGTCCCGGGGCATGGAGCGGATAGGCGAGCAGAATCAGCCCGGACGCCAGCGTCGAATCGGCAGCAAGGAGGTTGGAAGCCATGCGCCCCCCCATCGATTTGCCCCCGATGAACAGCTGTCCGGGCGCGTAGCGAGGGTGCTCGCCCAGGAATCGAATGGCAGATCGGATTGTGGCCTCAAGTACTCGCTCGCGGTCCGGCACCTT
>JAJXVI010000167.1 GCA_021782195.1 bacterium
GCGGTGGTAGAGGCAGGCGTGGGTGCGAGACGCGACTTCCAGATGGCCCTCGACCCCGAAATCTCGGTGCTTACGCGCGTCGATCTCGATCATCAGCACCTGCTCGGCGCGACTCTTCGCGAGATTGCCGAGGAGAAGTGTGGCGTCGTGCGACCGGGAACCTCACTTGTCTGCGCGCCACAGCTATCCGAGGTCATCGAGGTCGTGAAGCGTGCGGCGGCCACGGAAGGGGCACCGCTCTGGCTCGGCGAACGCGATTTCCACGTGCGGAACGTGCGCGCGCGGGCGACCGGCACGACATTCGACTTCGACTGTGTGCCCCTGCACCTGAGCCTTGACGGCGTGCGGCTGAAATTGCGGGGTGCTCACCAGGCGGAGAATGCCGCGACGGCCATGGCGGCCGCCTTGCGCATCTACACGCACGGGCGCGTGCTGTTGAGCGAGGAGAAGCTGAAGAGGGGACTGCACCGCGCGCACGTGGCGGGTCGCCTGGAACTGTTTCGGGGAGGACGGGCGAGGGGAGAGGACGGCGCGACGCGTGACGCGACGTGCGACGTGCTCCTGGACGGCGCGCACCAACCGGCGGGCGCGCGTGCGCTTCGAACGGCGCTCGACGAGCTTTTTCCCGGTCGAGCGGTGTTTCTCGTTCTGGGCGTGCTCGCAGACAAGGACCGTGCGGGAATTGCGCAAGCGCTGGTCGGACGGGCGCGTCGCGTCTTTGTGACGCTGCCTCCCTGGACCGATCGGGCGGGAGAGGCGTCGGCGCTTGCCGACTGGGCCGACGCGCTGGTTCCCCTCGTTGCGCGTGACGAGGCGCATGATGGCGATGTCGAGGCGCACGGTGGCGATGTCAAGGCGAGGGTGCCCGTTTCCACCCGCGCACGGCGCGTCGAGGTCGTGTCGGAATGGCGCGCTGCGTTTGCGGCCGCGTGTGCCCAAGCCCGCGCCGTTCCCGGTGCGCTGGTGGTGGTCAGCGGTTCGCTCTACCTGGTCGGCGCGGTGCGTCCGCTGCTCCGGGGCGGGGTGCGAGCAGGATTTGGAGCCGCGCAGGGGATATCTGTTGGGCCATGACCGACGCTTCTGACGAGACCGCGACGCCTGACGACTCCGACGACGAGCAGGGTGCCCGGACGGCGCGGGTACATCCGCGCAATCAGTTGAACGACCTTTCAGGTCGGGAGTGGATTCGCTTTACCCGTTCGTGGTTCGTGCACAATCCGCCGCGGCGATCGCGTTCCCAGATACTGCACCCCGCCAAGTTTCCCGAGGCACTGGTTGGAGAGTTCATCCGCTATTTCACGAAGGTGGGTGAGACGGTCCTCGACCCGTTTGCCGGGACCGGGTCCACACTGCTGGCGGCCTGTGAGACTGGGCGTCACGGCGTGGGCGTCGAGGTGAATTCGCGCTATGTGGAACTGGCTCGTAGACACCTGGGCGCCCACGCCGGCCCGCACTCCGTGTTTCACGACGACGCGTCGCGCGTCGAAGAACTGTTCCGCGCGCACCAGCTTCCGCCGGTCGACTTTGTCATGACCTCGCCTCCCTACTGGAACATGCTCGGACAGAGTCGCGGCAACGTGCTGAGTGCACACAAGCGGCGCAAGGCCAGCGGCCTTGACGTGGTGTACTCGGAGTCTGACGAGAACGATCTTGGCAACGAGAGCGACTACACCCGCTTCCTGGATCGCCTCGCCGCGGTGTTCCTCGGGGTGCGCGCGGTGCTTCGCCGTAACCGCTACCTCGTGGTCGTGGTGCAGAACCTGCGCGCGCCTGAAGGCCGGATGGTTCCCCTTGCCTGGGACCTCACGGCGCGCCTGGAGCAGTGGTACACGTTCAAGGGTGAGCGTATCTGGTGCCAGGACAACAAACCGCTCGGCATCTGGGGATACCCGAGCGAGTACGTCTCGAACGTTCACCACCACTACTGTCTGGTCTTCAAGAACGACCTGCTGACGACGCGCTGACGGGGGGGCGCGGTCCGTCCCCGCGAAGCGCGCGGTCCGTCCCAACGAGGTGCGCGGTCCGTCCCCGCTCGCACGGATCGCGCTTCGCGACCCGACACGCGAAGCGCGTATCGTCCCCACAAAAAACAAACGCGCAGGGTGGGACGTGTGATGTCCACTCCCCGCGCGTCTGTCCGGGAGGCTGCCTCAGCGCGGTCCCCCGGAGGACCTGCTATTGACTCCTCAGGCCGTGACTTCTTCCGAGGAAGCGTCTGGAGCAGGGGCCGGCGTCTTCTTGAGCCACCCGTAGAGCGACGGGATCAAGAACCACGCCATCGGGCGCGAGACCGCCACGCCGCCGATCACGACGGCTGCAAGCGGCGCCTCCACCGTGGCACCCGTCCCGGAGGCGAGCAGGAACGGCAGGAGGCCGAGGCTTCCGATAAGTGCCGAGAGGAGCTCGGGGCGCAATCGCACCATGGAGGCGCGTATCGCCGCGTCTTTGCTGCTCAGGCCTTCATCGTGCACCAGCTTGTTCATGTAGGTCACCATGATCATGCCGTTCTGCACCGCGATGCCGAACTTCGCGATAAAACCGATGAGGGCCGGCACGTTGAGATGCAGGTGGAGGAACATGAGGAGGAACGTTCCGCCGGCGATCCCGAGGGGAATCGACGAGAGCACGATCAGGGTATCAATGACGTTGTCGAAGCAGACGTAGATGAGGAGGAACACGATAAGCAGCGCGGCCGGGGCTGCGAAGGCCATCGAGCTGAAGGCGTGCTTTGCCTCCTCCGCCTGTCCTCCGTAGTGCAGCGAAATGCCGCCCGGAAGTTTCAGCTCCTGCTTCACCTTCGCGCGAATGTTGGAGACGATGGTGCCGACCGAACGACTGCCCTTGATGTCCGACATCACCACGATGCGGCGCTGGCCGTTATAGCGGTCGATATGGTCGAATCCGACATCGTACTTGACCTGCGCCACCTGCGAGAGCGGAACGCGAGCCCCGGTGGAACTGGCCACCAGCAGGCGAGAGATCTCCTTCGCGTTGTTGCGGAAGTCTGTCCGTACGCGCGCCAGGATGTTGAACTGTTCGTCCCTGATGAAGACCTGTCCGTCGATGGCGCCGCCGACCGATCCGCTGACCACGTCGAGGATGTTGTTGATGCTCACGCCGTCGAGCGCCATCTTCTTGCGGTTGGGAATGACGTCGAGGTTGTCGATGCCGGTGACGTGCTCGACGCTGACGTCGGCCGTTCCTGGCACGGTGGCGATGATGTCGCGCAGCTTCTGGGCGGTGTCGAGCAGTTTGTGCGGGTTGTGTCCGAGTACGTAGACGGTGATCGGGGTGTTGAAGCCCGAGATCATCTCGTCGGTGCGCATCTCGAGTTCCTGGGAGAACTGCACGGTGGTGCCGGGAATGTGTCCCAGCATCTTGCGCAGCGTCTTGAGGATCTTCGCTTTCGTCAGACCGGTGGGCCACTGGTCTGGGGGCTTGAGGGAGATTGCAATTTCGTCGTTGCTGATAGACTCCGGGTCGCCTCCGAGTTCCGGGCGTCCCACGTAGGAAACCACGCGGGTGGCGACAGGAACTTCCTTGATGATCTGCTTCTGGATGCGCTGTGCCATTTTCATGGCGTACTTCAGCGAGATGGAAGGAGGCGACGTCATGCGGATTCGGATGTTGTTTTCTTCAAGCGGGGGCAAGAACTCGGTTCCCGTGTAGCGGAACGTCCAGGCGCTCAGCGCGAGCACGGCCAGGCAGCCCAGAATCACGATCCACGGGTTGTCGACCGCGAAGCGAAGCGGCTTTTCGTACGCGCCGCGCACGGCTCGCATGGCGAGACTTGGTTGGCCGTGCTTGCCGCTCTTGTTCTCGGGAATGAAGTAGTAGCATAGCGACGGCGCGATCGCGATGGCCATGAGCAGGGAGCCTATCATGGCGAAGACCACGGTGAGCGCGAGGGGGATGAAGAGCTGGCCTTCGATTCCTTCGAGGCTCAACACGGGAAGGAAGACCGCGATGATCACGAGCACCGCCAGTACGGTGGGGCGCAACACCTCGGCCGTGCCTTCCGCCACCTTCACCTGATGCGACCAGCCTGGGTGCGATTCCTCGGTCACGTGACGGTGGACGTTCTCCATGATCATCACGGTTGCGTCCACCATCATGCCGAGGCTCAGGGCGATGCCGCCGAGACTCAGAAGGTTGGCGGAGATGCCGCTCTGTCGCATGAGGGCGATGGCCAGGAGGCTGCAGAAGAGGGTGGCCAGGATCGGGAGCACGCACTCTCGCAGGCTTCCCAGGAAGAGGGCTTGCACCACGATGATGATGATGGCGCCCAGGATGAGCGACTTCGTCACCGTGTCCGTGCTGCTGTCGATCAGGTACGACTGGTCGTAGAGCGTGACGACCTTGACGTCTCGCGTGTCCATGCCGGCGGTCTCTCCGTGCGAGAAGCCTTCCTGGATCTGCGCGAGTCTGGCTTTGACGCGCCTGATGACCGCGGCCGTATTCTCGCCGAGGCGCTTGATGACGATGCCGGCCACGACCTCGCCCTGCCCGTTTGCGCTCACCGCACCCTGACGGTCTTCGCGCCCGAAGCGTACGGTTCCGACGTCTTTGATGCGGATCGGGACACCGTTCGGATTTGCGATGACGATGTTTGCGATGTCCTTGAGGGTGCGAATGAGTCCCAGCCCGCGGATCACGTACTGCATGCTGCCGTGGGGCAGGTAGTTTCCGCCGTTGCTCTGGTTGTTGGCCTGCAACGCGGCATTGACGTCGGCGATTCCAAGGCCGAGCGCAGTGAGCTTGCGAGGATCGAGAACGATCTCATACTGGCGTACGTATCCGCCGAAGATCGGCACGTCCGCCACGCCTCGCACCACGCGAAGTTGCGGCTTCACGACGAAGTCCTGGAGGGTGCGCAACTGCTCGTTGTTGAGCTTCTTGCTCGTGAGGGTGTAGATGTAGACCTGTCCCGTGCCTTCGTCCATGGGCGCCATCTGAGGGGTGACACCCGGGGGCAACGTCGCGTTTCCAAGTTGCTGGAACACCTGGTCTCGTGCCCAGTAGAGGTTGGTGCCGGGGTCGAAGCGCACTTCCACCACGGAGAGCGAGAACTTCGACGTCGATCGGACCTGCTCGCAGTGTGGAATGCCTCCCAGGGCCTGCTCGATCGGATAGCTGACGAGCTTTTCGATTTCTTCGGCCGCAAGCCCGTTCACCTGCGTGTCGACTTCGACGCGAATCGGCGTGATGTCGGGAAACGAGTCGCGCGGAATGTGCATCAACGAGTAGAACCCTGCGGCACAGATCAGCACCGCAATCGACAGGGATATCAGACGGTGGCGAATCAGGAGTTCGACAAAGTGGCCTCTTCGTGTGCGATTCACACTCTACTCCTGTCCCTGCAAGAGCAGATTCCCGTCGGTCACGACGCGATCACCCTGGTGAACACCGCTCAAGATCTCAGTCAAACCCTCGGAGCTGACGCCGAGTTTGACGGGGCGTTTTGAGAAGTGGTCGGTGGATGTCTCGACATAGACATAGCGATGTGGACCGTGGATGAGCACGGCGTTGTCAGGGACCACCAGCGTTCGCTGGAACCGCTGTGATGCGAGCGATACCGAGGTGAACATGGCCGGTTTGAGAAGGTCGCGGCGGTTCTCGATCAGGCTGCGGACGACGACCGTGCGACTGGTCGGATCGACGATGCGCCCGATGTAGTGAACGTGTCCCGTGAACTTGACCGACGGATCGCCCGGCAGGGTGACCGTGACCGGGTCGCCAACGTGCACGAAAGGAAGGTCGGGCGTGAACGCATTGCCATCGACGTAGACTTCGCGGTTGTTCATGACGGTGGCAATCACGGTGCCCGGCGCGATCGACAGGCCGCGCGACATGGCCACGTTTGTGACGGTGCCGTCAATCGGCGCGCGAATGTAGAACTCGGTGGTCGCGGCTGCTGCGCCGCTCGCGTAGCTGGTGTTCAGGTTGACCGGCGTAAGGTCCTGGGGCAGGTTGCTTCCGCTGAGTCGGGTCTGGTCATAGATGGCCT
>JAJXVI010000168.1 GCA_021782195.1 bacterium
CGTGGAAGGCGATCTTCACGCAGGTACCGTGACCTGCAACGACGCGAATTTCACGTTTTCCGAAGCCACCGCACCGTGGGGCGGGGTCAAGGCAACAGGGCTTGGCCGCACGCACGGCCCCGAGGGCCTGGCCGAACTCGTTGACGTCAAGTACATCTCCGAGGACTGGAGCGACCGAGACCGGAACTTCTGGTGGTACCCGTATAACCGGAAGCAGGTCGCGTTCCTGCACACCTCGATGCGGGCACTTCACGCCGCGACCCTTGCCGCAAGAGGGGCCGCGTTCGTCGGCCTCACCCCGTGGCTGCCCGCGTTGGCCCGCTCGGCCAGCCTCACGGCGCTGATGGGGCGATTGCCGGACATGCTCGGGCAGTGATCGAAGCGCCATTGCCTGCTCGTCGCGCAGGGGGCGACGAGGCTTGTCGGTTTGCGGTGTGGCCCGCTCGGCCAGCCTGTGAGGTTGGAGCGTCTTCTTCCAGGAAAACGCGTTCCTGAGAGGGAACTCATGGAATCGTCGTAGATTTGCGTTTTGGGTGGAGACCTCTTGCAAGAAGCTTCTGTCGAGAGACTGCACGCGCGTTCTGTTCTACCCTCCTATCGGGGGCGTGGTATTTCGAGCATTCCAGCCACAATTGTCTCTGCATTTGGTGGCAAGTTCGAGGGTCATCCCGCGCTGGATAACGACCTTCTTCCCCTTTCTTTCTTTGACGGGGTGTCGACCGTCATCTTCATTCTTGTCGACGGCCTTGGCTACGAGCGTCTCGGGCGCGCCCTGAGCGATCACCCGGGGATGCTCCTGGGCAGTCTCGGGCGGGCGGGGTGTTTGAGTCGTCTCACCTCCGTGCTCCCCTCAACGACCGCGACCGCCCTTGCCACCCTGAACACGGGCCTTACGCCTCAGGAACACGGTCTTGTTGGGTACAAACTGTACCTGCAGGAGGTTGACGAGATAGCGAACATGATTCGCCTGAGCCCGGTCAACCGCCACGCAACGTACTCGCGCAAGCGTCTCGACCCCCAGGCGTTTTTCGACCACGATACCCTGTATCACCGTCTTCACGATCTCGGAGTCACGTCCCGCGTGATCGTGAAGTCGCAGTACGTGAATTCCCCACTCTCGCGCATGTTCTACCGAGGCGCGGAGATTGTAGGACATCCGGGCACCCACGACGCTTTTGTGACACTGAGAAGAATGATCGAGCAGCGTGACGGATCCCCCACCTTTCTTTTTCTGTACTGGGACCCGGTTGACAACGTTTCTCATTTTTACGGCCCTGACGTCGCCGAGGTTGACGCCGAGATCGTGGGCTTCGACAATGCCCTGCGCGACCACGTCATCGACCGGATAAACGCGCCTGACGTGGCGCTCATCGTTTCCGCCGATCACGGCCTGGTGTACACGCCTCCCGCCCAGCGCCTTGCTTTCAACGACGCGCCGGAGGCGCTGTCCCTGCTGGAACGTCCGCCTTCCGGAGATTCTCGCCTGCCGTATCTGCATGTTCGCCCGGAGGGGCTCGCGGGGCTCGATGACGCGCTTCAGAGACGGTTTAACGACGTTGCACTGCTGCACGACCGTGAGCGCCTGCTCGATGAAGGCTGGTTTGGCATCGGGGAGCTTCATCCCGCCGTACGCTCCCGTCTGGGCGACGCCATCGTGACGGTGCAGGGCGGCTGGAAGCTCAGCTACCGCTGGTCACCCGACGAGATCGAGTCGGTGGGATGCCACGGTGGCCTCGACAGTGCCGAGATGTACGTGCCCCTCATCGCCGCTCGCCTTGGGTAGCACGGCGCCGCCCGCGGTGCCCCGCGTCGCGCACCTCAAAGTGCACCCGCAGCAACGTAACTGCCGGACCGCCCTGTCGCGTCAGACGTCGCGGCCGTCGTGCGCCTGGTTTGCGACCAGGGGAACTTCCGCGACGCGCCGAGGGGTGCGACTTGAGATGCGCTCGCGTCGCGGACGACGCGACAGCCAGGCCATCTTGCGTCGCTGTGCGCTGTCGCCGGTGGCGAGGTGACTGATCATGATCTGCCCGACGGCCCCGGCAAGTCGTTCCGGATCGTGGCGCACGAGATCGGTCTCGTTGATGAGGCTCGCCGCGACCGGCCGGACCCCGATGCGGCGAATCTCGTCGAGGTCAGGCTCGACCGGGTAGGCGCCCTTGGCCTCGTACTGCTCGAGGAGCTTGCTGGGAACCGCCGAGTTGACAAGCGCGACGTCGACGATGCGGCGTCCTGCGTGGCGGAAGATCGCTTTGAGGTGATCCGAAGCGGTGTAGCCGTCGGTTTCCCCGGGCTGGGTCATGACGTTGCACACGTAGATGCGCAGCCCTTTCGTCTCGGCGAGCGCATCGACCACGCCTCGCACCAGCAGGTTGGGGAGAACGCTCGTATAGAGACTACCGGGGCCCAGGAGGATGGCGTCCGCCTGAGCGATGGACTTGAGCACCTCGGGCATCGCCTCGCAGTCGGAGGTGAGCCAGACGCGTCGGATTTTCTTGCGGGCTGCCGTGATGCGCGATTCACCCTCGACCACGGTGCCGTCTATGAACTCCGCGCACAGGGCGGCCTGGTGCAGGGTGCCGGGTAATACGCGTCCTCGGATGGCGAGAATCTTGCTTGAAAGCTGCACCGCCTTGTCAAAGTCGCCGGCAATCTCGGTCATGGCGGCGAGAAAGAGGTTGCCGAAACTGTGACCGCTCAGTTCCCCGCCTTCGCTGAAGCGGTACTGGAAGAGCTCGGAGAGCATCAGGTCGTCGTCGGCGAGCGCAACCAGGCAGTTGCGGATGTCGCCAGGGGGCAACAAACCCAGTTCCTTGCGCAGTCGTCCCGACGATCCGCCGTCGTCGGAGACGGCGACCACCGCGGTGATGTTGGAGGTCTTGTGTTTCAATCCGCGCAGCAGGCTGGAGAGACCGGTCCCCCCGCCAATGGCCACGACGTCCGATCCGTTGGCCACTTCAAGACGCTCGTACATCACGTCGACAAGATGTCGAGAGCCGAACGGTCGCACCGCTCGATAGATGGTGTTGAACCATCGCTGCAGCCCGATGAACACCAGGACGAGACCGGCGGCCATCAACAGCACGTGCGGAATCCAGATCGGCGTGAAGTGGCGCCAGAAGTCGTTGACGGGACGCGAGACGTGGGTGTCGATCCACGTGGCCCAGCGCACCCGAATGGACAGGAAGAGCCCGAAGGCGAAAACCACGCCACCGCCGATTGAAAGCGAAAGCCATCGTTTCACGCCCATGCCCGGATACAGCCATCGCAGCAGGCTGCTCATCGTCGGGCGTCTCGATGCTCGAGGACGACCTTGTGATGGCGCGCCTCCAGATGCCGTCCAAGCTCGTTGGACAGGGTGACCGAGCGGTGTTTGCCGCCGGTGCAACCGATCGCGATGGTCAGGTGGCTCTTGCCTTCCAGTACGAACTCCGGAAGCAGGAAGTCAGTCATCTGGTAGAGGTAGCCCAGGAAGGCCTGGGCCTTCGGTTGCGAGAGCACGTAGTCGCGAACCGGGGTCTCGTTTCCCGTCAGTTCCCGGAGCCCCGCCACGTAGTAGGGGTTTGCGAGAAATCGCACGTCGAACACGAGGTCGGCGTCCATGGGCAGGCCGTACTTGAATCCGAAGGAGACCACCGTCACGCTGAGGCTGCTTTCCTGGCTAGGCCTCGCCACGCGTACGATGATCTCTTCCTTGAGACGGGCTGGCGCGAGATTCGACGTGTCGATGATGATGTCGGCCCGTTGTCTTACCCCTTCGAGCTGGCGCCTTTCCTGCTGGATGTCGTCGAGAATGCGTCCTCCCGAGTGGAGCGGATGTTTGCGGCGCGTTTCAGAGAACCGGGTGACCAGGGCCTGATCCGATGCGTCGAGAAACAGCACCTGGAAGGCCACGCCGTCGTGCCGAACCTGATCGAGCGCGGAGTCGAGTTCGCTGAAGAAATCTCGCCCACGCACGTCAATGACCAGGGCAACGTTGCGGATTTCGGAAGTCGCGCACAGTTGCGCAAATTTTGGTAGCAGGGTAGGGGGGAGATTGTCGACGCAAAAGAAATTCAGATCCTCAAAGCAGCGACTCGCAAGGGACTTGCCTGCGCCTGAAAGACCTGTGATAATGATGAAGTTGCTGGTTGGCGCCACTCGGGCGACCTCTTCCTGATGGAGGGTCTGCATCGGTTGTAAGTTCGAGTTGCTCCTGACCCCCACAGTTCGCACGATGCGGAGCTGGCGACTGTGGGAGCGCACCCGAGAGGCCTTGTGCCACCCCGGGGCTGCGAGCAGACCTTCTCTTTTATCGTCCGGGAGTCCTGTTGCCTCGGGTACGAAAGCAGTTCGGCGCGGGAACTCCCGAACGAATCAAATTTCCAGCGGGTGCGGGTACGCCGGGCTTTTCCGAATGCCCGTTCTGGTGGGGACCACGACCTGGCAATGCTTTGGACCACAATGATGTAGGCGAGGAGCCAGTAGAGAACGTGCCGGATGCACAGGCGGTTGCCCTGTTGTCGAAATCGATCAAGCGATTCAACGAATGGAAATCCTGTCACCTCGAATCCGTCGACCTCGACGGCGCGGATCTGGCCGGAATGCGCCTGGTCAACGCCGACCTGTCGGACGCCACCCTCAAGGACGCAGACCTGCGCGGAGCAGACCTGCGCGGAGCCAATCTTCAGCGCGCCGTCCTGTATCGCCTGAAGGGAGATCGAGCCTCCTTTTCCTGCTGTCGGATGGATGAAGCCTACGCCGCCGACGCTTCCTTCGAGGACGCCGACATGACACAGCTCCGCGCGAACGGCGTGAATTTTTCGCGCGCCTCCCTGCGCGGCGCACGTCTTGACCACGCGCGCCTCATCAACGCGAAACTCGACGGCGCCGACCTCTCCGGCGTCCGAATGGTCGGTGCGCTGCTGGTTGGATTCACCCTCCCTGAAGCCACCGCATCGGCCATCGACGTGCGTGAAGCGGTCATCGACAACCTGCGGCGGTCGGTGCCCGTGCCGTTGCCATCGGTCGACTTCAAGTGGATTTCGGATGATGGCCTCATGTTCACGGTCGGCCGGTGGATGCCACGCCCGGAGCTTGAGGATGATGACGTTGCCCCTTTTGTGCGCAACCTGCGCAAGTTCAATCGGGGCGATGCCGAGGTCCTCAAGGGGTTTGCGAAGCTAATCGCGCGACTTTCCCGTGTTGATCATCTTCTGGCGCCGTGCGATACGGTATGTGCCATTCCACCCAGCAAGGCCGACGAGGAGGATTCGGCGGTCCGCAAACTTTCTCGTGAGGTTGCCCAGATAAACGGAACGCGCGACGGCACGAACTGGCTGATCCGTCACAAGTCGGTGCTTCCGAGCGGATTCCTCAACTTCGGGGGGGGCGAAGGCAAGCACCTCGACAGCGTGCGCGTGGCGCATCCCGATCTTGTGGGAGGGCGCACGATTCTCTTGCTTGACGACTTCATCGACACCGGGTCGACCATGCGCGCCTGTCGCCATCTGCTGCTGGCCTCGGGAGCGAAGCGGGTGCTCTGTCTCGCTCTCGGCTTTCGTCTGCACGAGGACTCCGAATGATCTCCGGCCAACGTCCCCGATGTGCATGAAGAAATCGTCTTGAGCCGTCGCGTCGACGCCGAAGTTGACGCCGCGGAGCGCGCCTTGAATGCCCTGGTTCGTCGTCCCATCGACCTCCGCGCGGGGGCATCCGGTCGGCGCTTCCGTGCTTGTCTTGAAGGGCGTGGTCGCCCCGACCGCGCGATGCAGATCTGCGTGGTTGCGGGAACGTGCGGCAAGGGTTCGACCTCGACCTGTCTTGCCTCCATCCTGGCTGCCTGCGGAGAACGCGTCGGGCTGTTCACGGGCCCGCACCTGGTGGACTGGAGCGAGCGAATTTCATTGAACGGCCGCCAGATCAGCAGGAGGACGTGGGCTCGCCGCGTGCTGGCGACCCTGGAGTGGGCGAGTGGTCTCGCGGAACGACCTTCTCTTCTTGAACTGCTGGCGCTCGTTGCC
>JAJXVI010000169.1 GCA_021782195.1 bacterium
GGCCGCATAGGTTCTGAGAAGGATTTCAGTTCCGGGACTTCGCGCATATACTGTGCGCGAGCAGGAGATATGCCACAATGCTTCTGTTCGGCTGAAAGGTCTATAGCTTTACCGGTCCATTCATGCCCGAGGGCTCCTACTTTGGAGTGGTCTATGACAAGGAATCGATCTGTGACGGAATGTGCGTCGGAGAGTGTGAGTGTGGAAACATGGCGCACCACTACGCGTCAGTGGCTTCGACCCGCATTTTTGGATCGCGCGGCGAAGCGAAGTCTGCGCTGGTATCCATGATAGATCGGCTGGAGACAGAACTCATTCCCGCTTGATCCCGCCTGACCGGGCCAGGTGGAACGGGCCGCTCCGTCAGGGAAGACGAGGCGGCTCATTGATTCTTGTGCAGGGCATTCACGCTTTCCCCGGACCCGCGCGAAGGAGGAACGGTGCAGGAACCGTTCTGGTCTTGCGGACGAGAGACCCGCCGCGTCACCCGTTTGCGATGCTTACCTCTCCACCAACGAGCGCCTGGAGTTTGTGACCGCTTTCGATGAGCAAACGCCCGCTGTCATCGATGCCCTGTAGAACGCCAACAGCGGTGTTCGTTCCCATCGCATCGGCACAGTGTACCTCGAGCCCCGTCCAGCACAGGCGGGTGCGTACCGCAGGGAGAAGCCTGGCGGGCCAGTGCCCTTCTTCATATGCGACGAGTGCTGAGTGTAGCGTTGTAATCAGGTTTTGTTCAAGTTCCACGAGGTCGATGTCGTGCCCGAGTTCGTCGTGCAGCGTTGTGGGGGGCAGTCGGAGCCCTTCGCCCAGCTCGCTTGCGGGAAAGTTTGCGTTGATGCCGATGCCGATCAGGATGAGGGAGCGGGTTGCATCAGACTGACAGAGGATGCCACACAGTTTACGCCACACGCCTCCACGTTCAACGAGAAGGTCGTTGGGCCATTTGATCCGCGCGTCGAGTCTGCAGGTGTTTTCAATGGCATCTGCCGTGGCGAGCCCTGCCACAAGGGACAGGGCCTGATAGGCTGCGAGGGGCAGTCGCGGTGGCCACGCGAGTGTGAGCCACAGTCCCCCCCGGGGACTGTGCCAGGTTCGACCCATGCGGCCCACGCCGTGGGTCTGTTCCGCAGCAACGACCACGAGCGGAACGCCTCTGAAACGTTGTCGTGCATCGTCATTGGTTGACGATGTGATGGTCAGACGAATCTCGTCCACGGCGACTCTCCCTTGTGAGCGTCCGGTCTGCCGTTTTGCGGGCGTCCCGTCGGAACGGCTTTCGTGGATCCGGGGTGGCTTGCGCTCGACGCAACTTCGGCGCGGACGGTCGTCATCGCGGTGCGGGAGGATGTGGCCCTACCTGGTCCGGCGTGAGTTCCTTGCGATCCGACGGTGCCGTCGTGGTAGCGGTGGGTACGTTATTGTGATGGCGTCGAGACTCGACGCTGCAGGAGTCAGACATTCAAGTCGAGATACCGAGCGCGGGGAGCACAAAGCGCAGAACCGCAATGTACATCGCAATCAAGATGAGTGGGACAAGGATATCGGACATCAGTTTCACCTTCACTTCGTGGGTCTTCAATGAACGGGGGGGAATGCTCTCCTGGCAGACAGGGGAGGCGAGGTCCGCTTCTCCGTGCAGGTCGGGGCATTCGACAGCATCAATGTTCATCTTCAACCTGTGGCTTCCTCCTGCCGTTGAATTCGCGCAATGCGCGTCCTGTTCGGGAACTATGGAACGCTTGGGCGGCCCTGAGCAGCGTCTCGTTCACTGCGGGAGATGGCACCTTCGCGGTAGAGTTCCTCGGCGGTAGTCCATGGCGTGCGTGCAGTCTCCCTGATGTTGCATAAGAAGGCGTCTATCTGCCGGCATCGTTGTTCGAGGTCTGCAACGCCCTCATCGAGCCTGACCCGCTGCTCTGCTCTACGCAGGCCATCCAGCAGACGTTTCTCTCCAAGGCATTGTGCGTGAAGCTTGGTCGGGCCTTCAAGCGATATGGCTCCTGCCTGTGCGAGTCTCCGTTCTCGATCCTCCAGCCGCCGAAGGGATGCGAGGCGAGCGCTCAGTCGTTGTCTCGTGTGACGGGCCATCTGCTTCGCCCGGTCGATGCGGGCCTCATCTTGCGGACTGTTCCACGGCATGCTCTGGCAGTCGATGTCACCATCGCACGGACTGCCAAAGTCGAAGTAGCGCCCATCAGGGGCTTTCATCTTGATGTCGACGTGGTCAATCACGGTCGTACCGACGACGTCCCCGGCATTGAGGACGTCCCCGACGCGTACGCCTGGGACGAGGTGTCCATAGGTTGTGAGGAAACCATCCGCGCTCATCACCGATACGCCGGACTGGCCTGCGCTCCACCCAACGATCGCGACAACCTGTCCGGTCCACCCGGCAACAACGCGACTGCCCGGGGGCAATGCGATGTCGTAGCCGTCGTGGATGCCTGCCTGCCTGCGGTAGCGTGAGACTGTGCGCCACGCGTAGAACCCGCTGCAGACGGATGCACCGGGACAGACGAGTCGTTCGAGAGCCAGCCAGTTGCCGAGTCTCGTGGAACCGGCGAGCGCTGCCGCGGGTCCGGAGGTGCCTGTCAGCGACAGGAGCACCACCAGGAACAGCGTGAGCGCGCGCCATGGCTGTGCGGGGCAGGCGAAGGAGAGAGCCGGGGCGCGCGACCCTTCGGTCCGGCAGGGGGAGACCCAGTTTGAAAGCACGAAATCGCACTTTTGTGCAGCCGGATGCGCCGTCAGCATATTGACTGATTGACCCAATCTATGAATATATGATTATATTACAATACAAGCTTTCAGAATGCAAGTTCAAAGGAGTCTGCCAATGCACGCGTCAGGTCCAACATCAGAGGGGGAGAATACCGTTCCTACCATCGTCATCATCGGAGGTGTCGCCGGAGGGGCCAGTGCAGCGACTCGGGCCCGTCGCCTCAATGAGACCGCACGAATCATCCTTCTCGAGAAGGATGCCGATGTCTCGTTTGCAAACTGCGGAATGCCCTACTACATCGGAGGGGAGATCGAGCAACGCGGAAAGCTCATCGTTGCTGACGCTCGGCTGCTTGAACGACGTTTTCGCATTGAAGTGCGGACCCGATGCGAGGCTCTTTCCATCGACCGTGAAGCCCGAACGGTGCGTGTGCGGAGCATTCCGCACGGTGTCGAATATGACTTGCCATACGACCGTTTGATTCTCGCTCCCGGGGCCTCGCCGTTTGTTCCCGAGATGGACGGGGTGAATGCCCCAAATGTCTTCACGTTGCGGTCACTGGCCGACTGCGATCGTCTGCACGGCTATCTTGAGCGGGAGAAGACCGGCTTGCTCCGAGCAGTGGTGGTGGGGGCTGGCTTCATCGGACTCGAAATGGTGGAGCAGCTTCATCGCCGTGGACTGAAGGTTGCACTGCTGGAGGCTCTTCCGCAGGTCTTGCCACCGCTCGACGTGGAGATGGCGCACATCGTGGAAGAGATGCTGAGGGAGAAAGGGGTGGATCTCTTCCTTCAAGCGCCTCTCGCGAGTTTTTCCGTCGAGAACGAACGGGTTGTTGCCGTGCACACGCGATCCGGTCAGACGTTGCCGACCGACCTGGTGATCCTGGGAATGGGGGTTCGTCCGAACGTTGCGCTCGCACAGGCGGCGGGTCTCTCTCTCGGAGACACACGGCACATTGCGGTAAATGCATCGTTCCAGACCAGCGACCCGTTCATCTATGCGGTCGGGGATGCGGTCGACTACCCCCACGAAATGACCGGGCGGCCCGCCTCTGTCGCTCTGGCCGGTCCGGCAAATCGTGCAGGTCGACTGGCCGGACAGCACGCTGCAACCGGGGAGGCGCCGGCAATGGGAGGCGTGCTGGGAACCGCCATCGTGCGCGTTTTTGGTTGCACGGCTGCCGTGACCGGCCTGTCGATGAAAGCCGCGAAGCGCGCCGGGATTGACGCCACGGCAGTGATGATTGAAGCCGGTCATCACGCTGGATACTATCCTGGGGCGCAGAAGATGATCCTCAAGGTGGTCTATGATCCAGCCTCCGGACGTGTTCTTGGTGCTCAGGCGGTCGGTGGAGACGGGGTAGACAAGCGTGTGGACGTCATTGCAACGGTGATCCACTTCAACGGTGTGCTGGGGGACCTGACCCGACTCGATCTGGCCTACGCGCCGCCCTTTGGGAGTGCCCGTGACCCGGTGCACGTTGTTGGATTTGCCGGCGAGAACCAGCGTGCCGGTCTGGTCCAAGTGCTTCAGCCTGACGCCTGTCTTGACGATCTGCAGGTTGTGGACGTGCGAACGCACGCAGAGGTCGAGAAAGGGGGGAAACTCCTGAAAGCAAGTCACATCCCTCTCGACGAACTGCGCAACCGTCTCGAAGAACTGGATTCAACACTTCCGACGGTCGTGGTCTGTCGCTCCGGCCTGCGTGGCTGGGTCGGTGCGCGGATCCTTTCCCAGAGCGGATTTTCGAAAGTCTACAATCTGTCAGGCGGCATGCTGATGCGTGCACACGCCTGCCCGACCGAGACGCTTGTCTAGCGGGTTCCAGAAGGACCTGTTCTGACCGGGCTGGGGCAGCTCCGAAGTTCGGGCTGCCGGAAACGGTCGGGCAGATGCCCCCGCGGTTCGGTCACGGCCCCCGGCATCGCCGGCGGGTCGTGTTCTGCGCGCACTGTACGCGGCGGCCGTCAGCGGATCACGGCCGTCACTCGTTGGGAATGTTCAGGTCTGCATACAGTCGGCCCAGACACTCCGGACAGATGCCATGGCTGAACTTCGCTTCAGAATGTGCGGAAATGTAGTGCTCGATGCGTTCCCATACGTCCTGTTCACGGCGGATGCGGTGACAGTGCATGCAGATGGGCAGGATTCCCTGAAGGGTCTTGATGTGGGCCAGTGCCGCCTGTAGTTCGGCAACCCTTTGCGCAAGTGCGTTTCGGAGTTCGACCATGCGTCGCCCGACTTCGATGCGGGCCTGCAGTTCGGAGAAGTCGAACGGCTTGGTGACGTAGTCGTCAGCGCCAGCCTGCAGACCTCGCACCGTATCATTCTTTTTGCTGCGGCCACTCAACAGGATGAGATACGGAGGGCTTTCCGTGTCAGTTGCCCGAATCCGTCGGCAGACTTCGACCCCCTCGAGGCCCGGCATCGTCCAGTCGAGGACGGCAAGCTGTGGCGCGTCCGGCGCCAGGAGGTGCGAGAGCGCTTCCTCGCCATTTTCCACCGCGGTGACCTGATAACCCCAGCGGCTGAGAACGGCCCCGAGCATCTCCCGAATTTCCAGATCGTCGTCCGCGACAAGGATGATCATCTGCCAGTGTTTCGCGCAAGAAACCTGCGCACCCTTTCTCGGGCCTGACCATTGCGGCGGGAGGGCGCCACAGGACGTCGATTCTCCTTTCTTCGGGGCCACCTGCGCGGCCCCAAGACGTTCGCGGGTCTGGTCGCACCCCACGCCAGCCGCGTCAGACTGTCGCGTTCTGTCGACGTCGAACCGTGCACACGCCGCCGGAACGACTCCCGTGGTTCGCGGTGCTCAGGAGAGTTGATCGCGATATCGACGTACGCTGACGGTCACGAGTACGGTTGCGAAAATGCCAAGCGCAAGAAAGTTGGGATAGAGCGTGTCCATCCCGCTGCCCTTGATCATCACGCTTCGTGCGATGATCGAGAAATGGCGAATCGGGTTGAGGAGCGTGAAAGGTTGGAGCCATCGAGGCATGGCTTCCACGGGCGCCACGGCTCCCGAGAGCAGTGCGAGTGGTGGGTTGATGAAGAAGGTAAGGAGAAAGGCCTGGAGTGCGGTACGAGAGAACGTGGCGATAAAGGTCCCGATGCCGATCCCGACGAGCACGCAGAGGGCTCCGCCGAGCACTATCAGAGCCAGCGAACCTCGCAGGGGCGTGTTGAAGACGATTCTTGACACCACGAGGATGAGTCCTACGTCGCCCATGAGCAGGATGAAGAGCGGGGCTGTCTTGGCAATGATGATC
>JAJXVI010000170.1 GCA_021782195.1 bacterium
CGATCTTCATGCAGGCGCTGGGCGTGCCGCGCTTCCGTATCCACCTGAGTCATCGCAAGCTGCTCGAAGGGCTTGCGGCGTTTCTTGGCGGAGGTCTTACAAAGGCACAGGTGCTCGGGGTTTTTCGGACCGTTGACAAGCTGCCGTCACAGGGCCGAGAGCGCGTGCTTGAACTGTTGCATACAGACTGCGGGCTGGACGACGCCCAGGTCGAGGCCGTGTTCCGTTTTCTTGACCTCGCCGCCACCGAGTGCGACATTCTTGTCTTGATCGACCGTCTGGAGGCCTTCTTTCATGAGGTGCCCGTGGCGCTCGAGGGCGTATCAGACCTGCGTCGCATCTTCGTGGGAGCGCAACAGGCCGGTCTCGACCTTGCCCGTCTCCATCTTGACCTGACCATTGCGCGGGGGCTCGACTACTACACGGGCGCGGTCTTCGAGACTTTTCTCGAGGATCTTCCGGGCCTCGGATCGGTCATGAGCGGTGGACGCTACGACGGCCTTATCGGTTTCTTTGCCCGCCAGGACCTTCCAGCCGTCGGCATCAGCCTGGGGCTTGACCGTCTGTTCGCCGGACTCGAAGAACTGGGAATCATGAAGCCCTGTTCCGCGACCGCCCGGGTACTGGTGACGCAACTCGAGCCCGCGCTCGAGCCCGACTACCTCGCCCTGGCGGCCCGCTTGAGGCGCGCGGGCATTCCAACGGAGCTCTACCATCAGTGTGACAGTCTCGGCAAGCAGTTGCAGTTTGCTGACCGTCGTGGCATTCCCTACGCGCTGATTCTCGGCGGAAACGAGCGCGCGAATGGCGTCATCGGTCTCAAGATTCTTGCCGAGCAGCGTCAGGAGACCGTTGCATTTACAGGTATCGTTGACCGCCTGAACGCGCTTGACGCTTCGCGAGAGGCACCCGCAAAACTGCAGGACTGAGCCGTCTCCCCCTTTTCGCCGCTCTTTTGCCCGCCTTCCGACAGGAGCGGCGTGAGGCATCGAGAAGCCGGCAGCACCTCGCGATCTGGCCGTGTGGACTGTTCCGCATCGCCAGATCGGGTGAATCAGACAACGTGCGCCACGTCCGAGAGGTTCTGTTGAGTACATTTCGAGTCGCAATGTGCCAGATCAACACCCGTGTGGGTGATATCGATGGAAATACCGAGCGCATCCTTTCGTGTCTCGAAGAGGTTCGCTCACAGTCGCCCGACGTCGTGGTGTTTCCTGAACTGGCCCTCACCGGCTATCCCCCGGAAGACCTGCTCCTCAAGGACCGTTTCCTGCGGCGCAACCTCGACGCACTCGACCGCGTGCGAGCCGCCACACGCGGTCTGTGCGCGGTGGTGGGTTTTGTCGACGTTGGACGTGATATCTACAACGCGGCGGCCGTCCTTCACGACGGTGTCGTGGCCGGCGTGCAACGAAAGATTTTTCTTCCCACTTACGGAGTGTTTGACGAGGACCGCTACTTCCACAGGGGGGATGAACTTTGTGTCTTCGAGCATTGCGGACGACGCGACGTCATCTTCGGGGTAGGGATCTGCGAAGACATCTGGTATCCCGAGGGACCGGCCCACGACCAGTGTCTGCGCGGCGGTGCTGAGGTCATCCTCAACATCAACGCCTCGCCTTTTCACGCGGGCAAATGGGTTCAGCGCGAGCGCATGCTGAGTACTCGGGCGAGCGATAACGCGTGCTTCGTGGTGTACGTCAATGCGGTCGGCGGCCAGGACGAGCTCGTGTTTGACGGCCAGTCGCTTGTCGTCGACCCCGCGGGCGAGGTGATCCTGCGGGGACGTCCCTTCGAGGAGGAGATCCTCTACGCGGACCTCGAGATCGCGCGGAGCTTTCACACGCGCTTGCGAGACCCCCGTATCCGCAAGGAGCGCCTTGCGCGCGGGGACGTCCCCCCGCTCCGCCACGCCACGCTCGCCGCTTCCGCACCCGTCAGGCGCCGCGAGCCGCTCCCGGATCGTCCCCTCACGTCGCCTCCAGCGCGCTGGGAGGAGATCTACGGGGCGCTTGTGACCGGCGTTCGCGACTACGTCGGCAAGAACGGGTTCAAAGGTGTGGTGATCGGGCTTTCAGGCGGTATCGACTCTGCCCTGACCGCTGCCATTGCGGTGGACGCGCTTGGCGCCGACTGCGTTGCCGGCGTCGCGATGCCGGGTGACTACTCCGCTTACGAATCGCTGCGCGACGCACGTGAACTCGCGACAAACCTGGGCATCCGCTTTCTCGTCGTCCCCATCAAGGAGGCCTTTCTTGCATTTACGCACATGCTGGCCGAGGCGTTCGAAGGGCGCGCGCCGGATGTGACCGAGGAGAATCTCCAGGCGCGCGTGCGCGGCAACATCTTGATGGCGCTTTCGAACAAGTTTGGCTGGATGGTTCTCACGACGGGCAACAAGAGCGAGGTGGCGTGCGGTTACTGCACGCTCTATGGCGACATGGTGGGCGGTTTCTCCGCGCTCAAGGACGTGCCGAAGACGTGGGTGTACGCGCTCTGTCGCTGGCGCAACGAGAGAGGGCCCGTGATTCCCGAGTACACCATCACACGTCCTCCGTCGGCCGAACTGCGCCCCGATCAGAAGGACGAGGACAGTCTTCCACCGTACGACGTGCTTGACGCCATCCTGGAACTGTATGTCGAGCAGGATGGATCGCTCGAGGAGCTGGTCGGTCGTGGCTTCGACGAAGACACGGTGCGGCGGGTGATGCGCCTGGTCGACGCCAGCGAGTACAAGCGGCGGCAGGCGGCGCCCGGAGTCAAGATCACGCCGCGTGCTTTCGGCAAGGACCGACGCATGCCGATCACCAGCCGATATCGGGCCTGACGATCCGCGAGCATGCTGTGCCGATCCGCGCGGCACGTTTTCGCTCCGCCCGTGGGGGCGTCGCCCGGCAGCTTGTCGGATGCTCCCCATGACTTGACCCGCGGCACGTTTTCGCTCCGCCCGTGGGGGCGTCGCCCGGCGTCGGGCCACTTTTCGCGCGCGGGCTTCTTCGAGGCGGGAGGAGGCCGCCGTACGCGTGACAAACTTCGTGCCGTTTCAACCCTCCGTCACTCTCGCCTCAGGGGAGTCTGCCGCAATGTCGTTTATTGCTCCGCCACCGCTTGAAGGAGTCCTGGTTCTCGACCTCTCTCGGGTTCTTGCAGGCCCGTTTGCCACGATGATGCTGGCGGACATGGGCGCCGTCGTGATCAAGATCGAGGAACCTGCTCGAGGCGACGATACCCGTGGCTTCGGTCCCCCGTTCGTGAACGGCGAGAGCACCTACTTCATGAGCTGCAATCGCAACAAATGGAGTCTGGCCGTCGATCTCAAGTCGGACGAGGGGCGCAGCCTCGTCACCGACCTTGCGCTGCAGGCCGACATCGTGGTCGAGAACTTTCGCCCTGGAACGGCCGCGCGCATGGGACTTGGCTACGACGACCTCGTAAAGCGCAAACCCGAGCTCATCTACGTGTCGATCTCTGGGTTCGGACAGACCGGGCCGGAGCGCGAACGCGCCGGCTACGACGTGCTGGCCCAGGGGATGGGCGGCGTCATGTCGGTGACCGGCCCGAAAGACGGCCAGCCGTACAAGGTCGGGGTCTCCCAGGCCGATCTGGTGGCGGGCATGTACGCCGTTCAGGGAGCGCTGCTGGCCCTGATTTCCCGCAGTCGCACGGGGCGCGGCCAGCTCGTCGACGTCTCGCTGCTTGACGGTCAGGTCTCGCTGCTTTCCTTCCTGGGAACCGCGTGGCTCAACGCGGGCCGCGAACCCGCCCGCCACGGCAACCAGCACGCTTCGATTGCCCCGTACCAGTCGTATGAGACGGCCGACGGGCGCATCTGCGTTGCGGTCGGGAACGATGCGTTGTTCGTGACGTTGAGTCGCGAGCTGGGGCGACCCGAACTGTCGGAAGATGTGCGCTTCTCCACGAATCGCGCGCGGGTCGAGAACGTCATGGCGCTGAACGAGGTGCTGGAGCCGCTTTTTCTGACGCGTACCACGGCCGCGTGGATCGAGCTGCTTGACGGTGCGGGCATCCCCGCCGGGCCGATTCGGACCGTGTCGGAGGTGTTCGACAGCGAGCAGGTGCAGGCACGCGGCATGGTCTGCCATCTCGACCACCCCACGGTCGGTCCGGTGCGCCTGATCGGCAATCCGATCCACCTGAGCGCCACGCCTCCTCGTTATGAACTGGCGCCCCCCTTGCTCGGCCAGCACTCGGAACAGGTCTTGCGGATCGTGCTGAAGATGAGTGACGACGAAATTGCGGGGTTGCGAGACCGAGGCGTCATCCGCCAGTGGAGCGACGAGCATGAGGCGACGCCGCCGGAGCCCGCTTCCGCTCTTGGCGAAGGTCGGGAAGCGGAGGTCGGGCAGGCCTCCGCGAGGTCGGAAGCGGACGGGGAAGGCGTGCCGACGGATGGAGGAGCACAATGACGGTGGACAATCGCGCTGCTCTGCAGTCCAAGAAGATGGCGGGCGAGGCGGCGTCTTCGTTCGTGAAGCCGGGCATGAAGGTCGGGCTGGGTACGGGTAGCACCATCTACTTCACCATTCAGGCACTGGGACAGGCCTTTCGCGAGGGACGTCTAGACGGTCTCGAAACGGTTGCAACCTCGGAACGCACGGCGACCCTGGCGTCTTCACTCGGGCTTGTGGTGCGCGACCTTTCCGACCTGCCGACGCTCGACGTGACCATCGACGGGGCCGACGAGGTCGACCCGGCGCTGCACCTGGTGAAGGGGCTTGGGGGTGCCCTGCTGCGAGAGAAGATCGTGGCTTCGTCGAGCGCGCGTATGATCGTGGTGGTCGATAGCGGCAAGCTCGTGAATCGGCTGGGCACGCGCGCGCCGGTTCCCGTGGAGGTCGATTCGTTCGGGTGGAAGGCGACCGCGCTGAAGCTTGCGCACCTGGACGCCTGCGCGCCCGTGATGCGCCTGGACCCGCACGGTGCGCCCTATCGCACCGATGGGGGGCACTACATCCTCGACTGTCACTTTGCGGGCGGCATCGACGACGCGGCGGCGTTGGAACGCGCGATCGACGCGATCCCGGGCGTGGTGGAAAGCGGGCTGTTCATCGGCCTTGCAAGCCGCGTGCTGGTCGGGGACGAGACGCGGGCCCTGGAGTTTGTCGCGGGCGCGGGTCTGCAAGCGCTGCAGCGGGAGTAGCCGTCCCGCGCGAGCAGGGGGACGGTCCGCGTTCAGACCTGCGCGCGGGTGTAGCGGTTGCGGTTTTTCTCGGCGTGGCGTTCGACCGCGAGTTCGATGAGGCGGTTGACAAGTTCAGGGTATGGAACGTCGGTTGCCTCCCAGAGCTTCGGGTACATCGAGATACGCGTGAACCCGGGCATGGTGTTGACCTCGTTGAGATAGAGTTCGCGGCCTTCTCCATCGAGGAGAAAGTCGACCCGCGCGAGCCCGGCCAGGTCGAGCGACTTGAAAGCTTCGACAGAGAGGCGACGCACTTTTTCCGAGAGTTCTTCTGAGATGGGGGCTGGAATCAGCAACGTCGAGTCGTTCTTGAGGTACTTTGCCTCATAATCGTAGAACTCGTTGCACGGGATGATCTCTCCCACGACGCTTGCACGCGGGTCGTCGTTTCCAAGCACGGCGCACTCGAGTTCCCGCGCGCCTCGAACCGCTTGCTCGATGACCACTTTGCGGTCGTATTCGAACGCAAGCTCGACGCCTCGATGCAGTTCCTCGCGGTTGTGGGTTTTGGAGATGCCCACGCTGGAACCGAGGTTGGCGGGCTTTACGAAGCACACCGACCCGAGCGACGCTTCCACGCGGGTTTTGATTGCCTCGGGGTCGCGCTCCCAGGCGCTTCGCACGAAAGTTTGATGCGGAGGGATGGGAAAACCGTGCGCGCTGAAGACGTCTTTCATCAACGCTTTGTCCATGCCGACGGCGGAGCCGAGCACGCCCGCGCCGACGAACGGGACGTCGAGAAGGCGAAGGA
>JAJXVI010000171.1 GCA_021782195.1 bacterium
CCACGGCGGCCGACGGGCAGACCGTGGTCGAAGTGAAGGTTCTCCAGGGCGAACGCGAGATGGCCGCGCATAATCGTCTCCTGGGGACCTTCGAACTGCGCAACATTCCTCCGGCTCCTCGCGGCGTGCCGCAGATCGAAGTCTCGTTCGAGATCGATGCCAACGGCATCATCAATGTGTCCGCGAAAGACCTGGCGACCGGAAACAAGCAGAAGATCACGATTCAGTCTCCCACCAACCTGACGCAAGATGAAATCGGTCGTATGGTGAAAGAGGCTGCGGTCTATCAGGAAGAGGACGCCAAGCGCCGCGACGAGGCCCAGACGCGGAACAAGTCGAACGTGGAACTCGACACGGCGGAGCGCACCCTTCGCGATCTGAGTGAGCGTGTTCCGCTTGAAATGCAGCGCAAGGTGCGTGACTGTATCGAGCGTCTGCGAGTATCCCTGCAGACCTACGACATTCCGCGCATCAAGGACGACACCAAGGTTCTTCAAGACGCCCTGTTTGCCATCTCGACCGAGACCTATCTTGCGGCTCCCGGTGGCAGTGAGAAGGCGGGGGCGGCTGCGAAGGCTGCCGGACATTCGAGCGGCAACCTTGTGGTTGATGAACCCTCGGAAGAAGACCTGTTCAACTGGTTCAAGAAGTAGGCGTACCGGCCTGCTGGATCCCAATCGAGGTAGAACGTGGCAAAAAAGGACTACTATGACGTCCTCGGTGTCGCGCGAGACGCGTCCCTTGAGGATATCAAGCTTGCATACAAGAAACTGGCCCGCAAGTATCACCCGGACGTAGCCGACGACAAGGCAGAGGCCGAGGTGCGGTTTCGTGAAATCAATGAAGCGTATGCGGTGCTCTCGGATGAGCAGAAGCGTACCACCTATGATCGCTTTGGCACGGTTGACAGTGCGGCAGCGGGTTTCGGAGGCGGGGGGGGACCATTTGGTGGCATGTTCGATCTGGGAGAGATCTTCGAGCAGGTCTTTTCCCAGATGGGTGGCGGTGGTCGCGCGCGAGGGCCGCAGCGTGGCCAGGATCTCAAGGAGAGCCTGGAACTGACGCTTGAGGAGGTGCTCACGGGAGTCGAGAAGGAGATCGCCTTCAATGCGCTCGACGACTGTACCTCTTGTCAGGGGAGCGGCGCCAAACCGGGACAGGGCCCCACCGTCTGCTCTGCCTGTCGGGGAGCCGGCCAGTTGCGTCAGGTCATGAACACGGCGTTTGGTCAGGTGGTTCGTACGGCACCGTGTGTGGGGTGCAGTGGTACGGGCCGCGTGATCACGGACCCCTGTCCTGACTGTAAGGGGAAGGGTCACGTGCTGCACAAGAAACGCGTCACCGTGAAAGTTCCCCCGGGTGTTGAGGAAGGGAACTACATTCGTCTCACCGGCATGGGTGACGCAGGTGCGATGGGTGGCCCTCCGGGTGACCTGTTCGTCATCCTGGGCGTCAAGCCTCACGATGTGTTCAATCGTGAGGGCGGTGATCTGCACGTCGATCTTCCGGTTACCTTCACCGACGCCGCACTGGGTGCCACCGTTGAGGTCCCTCTTCTGGAAGGGGGTACGACGACGATCAAGGTTCCCGCCGGTACGCAGGGCCATACCACTTTCAAGGTACGTGGTAAGGGCATTGCGAGCCGCGCTGGCCGAAGAGGTGACCTGCACGTGCGGGTGGTCGTCATGATTCCGACCCAGTTGAACGACCGCCAGAAGGCACTGCTCAAGGAATATGCCGGTGCCGGAAGCCAGGTTGCGCACGGGCACGACGGCCGTGGATGGTTTGGTCGCATCGTGGATGCGATCCTTGGCTGAGCCGGCCATGCGGTACCTGTGCGGAGAGACCGTGGTCCCGCGCGCCGAGGCTGAGGAACTCCGCACGCGCTTCCTTCTTGCCGACCTGGCCGGGTGGGAAGAGCACGACACCGCGGACGTTTCGCTGCTTGGCGAGGTTCGGGCCGTCGACGAGTCTCTTGCCCCGGCGCGTCAGGATCTGTCTGGCACCATACGTTTTGTTTTCTACTGTCCCATCGCCAACGGGGTTGAGGAACGGTGTGCCGTGCTGGAGACGGCGTCCGTCTGGCCGGTGACCTGGTCGCACGTTGACGATGAAGACTGGGCGCACGCCTGGAAGCGCTTCTGGAAACCGCAGCGCATCGGGACTCATCTCGTGGTGCGTCCAAGTTGGGAAACGTACGTGGCCGAACCCGGTGACGTCGTGCTGGAACTTGATCCTGGCATGGCGTTTGGAACCGGAACCCACGCCACGACGCGCATGTGCATGGAATGGTTGGAGTCGCTGCTGAAAGGCGGCGAGAACGTGCTCGACGTGGGCACGGGCTCAGGAATTCTTTCCCTCGTCGCCCTCAAACTTGGAGCTTCTCACGTGCTTGCGGTCGACGTCGATCCGGTTGCCGTGCGCACCGCATCTGAGAATCTGACCCGCAACGGGGTCGCCGAGCACGCATTCGTCACGCAGGCTGACGGCCTCGCGGCGCTCGACCGCGCGATGCGATACGACGTCGTGGTTGCAAACATCGTGGCCGACGCCATTCTCCATCTTCTTGCGGATCGCGCGTCACAGGGCACGGGAATTGTCGGGTTTCTGGCGGAGGGCGGCTCGTTCGTGGCCAGTGGCATCATCCTTGAACGCGTGGCGGATGTTCGGACCGGACTCGACGAGGCCGGGTTGACGACGCAGACGTGGCGAACTGACGGAGAGTGGGCGTCGGTGTGCGCACGCCGTCCGGCGTGACGGCACGGTTCCGCGACTGCACCCGCCTGGCGGAAGCGTACCGTGTGCCCTGCCGCCGATGGAACGCCTCCGCGCCGACCATTCGATTTGACTGCCTGCGCGCGCGTGTCAGTTGAGCCCAGGCGCCTGGTCGTTCCCTCTTCTGCTCGCCTCGACGGCGTGTTTCGCGTGGACGGTGAGGTGTTCCATCACGCGACCCACGTTCTACGAATGCGCGTTGGAGACCGGGTCCTGCTCCTGGATGGAAGCGGTGATGAGCACGAATGCGTGATTTCCGAGGTGACGGCGCACGCTTTTCTGGCACGCATCGTAGAGACTCGCCCAGGAACCGTTTCTCGGCGTCTTCGTATTCGCCTGTGCTGCGCGCTGCTTAAGGGGGACCATCTTGACCTCGTGCTCCAGAAAGGTACGGAACTGGGCGTCACGGAGTTTGTCTTCTATCATTCCGAACGCACCGTCGTGCGCGTGGCGCCTGCGGATGCACGCACTCGGACGGCCCGCTGGACGCGCATCGTGGAAGGTGCGGTGCGACAGTGCAGGGGACTCTGCGTTCCAGCGGTTTCCGGGCCGCTCGAGTTCGGTCCGATGCTTGCGTTGGCGGCCAATGCCGACCTTGCGTTGATTCCCTGGGAGGGGGACGGCTCAATGACGCTTCCCAGACTTCGAGACGTCGTTGCGCTTCAGGCCCCGTCGGGGTCTACTGGCGGTGAGGCGGAGCCTCTTGCGGTCACACGCGCGCAGGTCGTTTCACTCGTTATCGGGCCCGAGGGCGGCTTCGCTGCCCGTGAGATCGCCCTGGCCCGTGCCGCCGGTTTATGTCCGGTGACGCTTGGCGATCGTGTGCTGCGTGCTGAAACCGCCGGCGTTGTGGTGCCTGCCCTGCTGTTGTTTCTCTCCAGCGACCTGGGTTGATACCGGTTTCTGCCAGGAAAGGACGGGACGGATCCCGACCCTGCTTCAGGCGTCAACGGATGCGTCGACGCATCGCGTTTGTCTCAAGTTTCTTCTGCCGTCTGCACCACCAGCACGGTGATGTCTTCCTCGGTACCCCGTGTCTCGGCGGCCTCAACCAGCGCTTCGGCCAGTACGTCCGGTTCCGTTTCGGTGATCAGGATGTCTTCCAGGTCGTCGTCGTCGAGTACCCTGGCTACCCCGGCAGAACACAGGACAAACAACTGGCCGGACTTGAGAGGGCCACCTTCCTGCTCTGGTACGACGAAGGATCTGGCGGCACTGATGGAACGGGTCAGGATTCTCGCGCGTGGATGGGTGCGAAGTGTTTCTTTCGAGATTTTTCCGGCGAGATAGTCGTCGAATGCGAGATTATGGTCTTTCGTGATCTGGCGGAAAAAACCGTCTTGCAGCACGTAAGCGCGACTGTCGCCAGCGTGCAGGATGTGCCAGCGCCCCTCGTCCCCTGTATGGAGCATGGTAAGGGTCGCGCTCATGTCTCTCAACTTGTGCGTGGCGTGCCCGGCCTCGCGCACACCGGCACACGTCGCGCGAAATGCATTGGTAAGCCACCGGCGTACGGCTTCGCTCTCCGGTGGCACTTTCAACAGATTTTCCGACATCTGCTCGATGACGAGCCTGCAGGCAGTGTCGGCGCCCCCGGTGGTTTTCACACCGTCGGAGACCGCATAGAGGCCCCGTGTGGGGTCGACAAGATGGGCGACGGTCGCGTTGGAGCGATGCTGCGTGAAGACTCCGTGTGCTCTCTTGAGTGCCAATGCCATGCTCAACTCCCCTTGACGCATTCGCCTTCATTGGCGCCTGCACCTTCGTGACGGCACGGGGTGAGTGAGGCCGGCGTCTCGACTTCCGCCGACGTATCACGCGAGGACGCCTCAGCGGCGGGGTGTGGTGGAACTGCGAACCGCGACGGCGGTGACGAGCGGAAGCACTCCTGCGATGACTTCGCGATGAGCGTGCTCGATGCGAAATGGAAACCTTCGGATTTCCTGGAGGGTATGGCGATCAAGTCGGCAGCCGCCGGCGATCCGACTCCAGAGCGGTGTCATCGCGTGCTGCGCGCGCGCTCGCCAACCGTCCTCGAAACTGACGTGCTCGATGAAGTGAAAGGTTCCGGCGGGGCGGAGCAGGCGCCAGATTTCGTGAAGTGCGGCGGAAAGGTTGTCCACCGAACACAGGACCAGTGTGCACACGATAGCGTCGAAGGTTTCGTCGGGGAACGGCAGGCTCTCTGCCCACGCATCGACGATCCGGGTCGAATCTCGATGCAGGCTCCCGACGCGTGCCACGAGTTTACGTCGGAATCCAGCCTGGGGCTCGGCAAGCACGAGCCGTTCAAGCGCCGGGTAGTGATTCAGGTTGGCACCGGTGCCGGCACCAATCTCGAGGACCTCGCCCCGGATCGGTGCCAGCAACGCCTGGCGCCGTGCGCGCAGCAAGTGGCGCTCCAGTGGCGCCATGCAGGAGTCGTAGAACGCGGTAAAAAACGAGTTCACAGCGGGAGGCATTCCCTTTGCGAGCGCGGTCCCCTGCGTTACGCTTCCGGGAAAATCAGCGGTCCGTGATTCGCTCGGCGTGGCGCACAATCGTCTGGTAGAGAGGCGCGAGCAGTTTCGCGAAGGTATCGGCTTCGGTCCAGTCGCCCGGTACACCCAGCCGGGCAAGCACGGCGTTCGCTTCGGGCGGGGACGTGGGGTCCATCGTCAGCCCTTCCAGCGAGCCCGCCCGCCAGAAGGCGGCGTTGTCGGAAGGGAGCGGCGCGTCTGGAGGCGATTCCCCCGGCTGCACGCGGCCAGGACCTGGGCGCGTGTACGTCCGCGCAGGGCCAGCAGCAGGAACGGATCCGCGTCGATGGCGTCAGCAGCAACGTATGCCACGGCAGCGAGGTGTTTGCAGGGAGAGGTTGCGTCAAAGTGAGGACACGTGCAGGACGCAACCAGCCCTCGCTCGGGTACCAGGGAGAGTCCCGCCTCTCGGAACACCGTCTCCACGTCGTCCGGCATTTCGCCGGCTGCCAGACGCGCGGCATACAGCGGGCGCCCGGACAGCAGGGAAAGCACGTGGCGCCACTGCCAGGCGTCGAACTCCAGCGTCTCGAACCGAACGGCGTATGGGGGCCAGCGAGAACCCTGCACCTGGGCGCTGATGCATCCAGCTCCCACGGTGTGCCACAATACGTGTCCGCCGCGAGCGTAGCC